>CAZGYL010000345.1:0-5869 GCA_964529985.1 uncultured Planctomycetia bacterium
ACGTAGTCAAGGTCGCAATCCGGGTCCGGCTTTTCGTAATTGATCGTCGGCGGGGCGATTTGGTTCTCAAGTGCAAGCACCGTCACAACGGCCTCCACGGCTCCCGAAGCTCCCAGAAGGTGGCCTATTTGGCTCTTAGTCGAGCTTACGGCCAACCGGTAAGCATGATCGCCGAAAACCGCTTTTATCGCCCTTGTTTCAAATTTATCGTTCAAAGGGGTGCTCGTTCCGTGAGCATTTATGTATTGCACATCCTCTGGGCGGATTCCGGCTTGTTCAATGGCGAAACGCATGCATTGTGCCGCGCTTTCCCCCTGAGGATCCGGAGCCGTTATGTGGTAGGCGTCATCGGTCATCCCGGTTCCGAGAAGCTCGGCCCTGATACGGGCGCCGCGCTGCACCGCGTGATCGTAGTCTTCCAGAACCAGGACCCCTGCACCTTCGCCTATGACAAAACCGTCGCGATCCGCAGAGAAGGGCCTGGAGGCCCGAGCCGGGTCGTCGTTGCGTGTTGAAAGGGCCCTTGCTTGGCTGAAGCCCGACACACCCAGCTCTGTAATCGCAGCTTCCGATCCGCCCGCAACGACCACATCCACAAGCCCGGCCTTAAGCAGGTAGTAAGCGGTTATGAGTGCATGGGTGCCCGAAGCGCATGCTGAAGACACTGCGAAATTGGCGCCCTTTAACCCGAAACGGATGGCTATCTCACCTGAAGCTGCGTTTATCATCATTTTGGGAACGAGGTACGGGCTTACGGCCCTGGGGCCGCGGGAGACCAAGGCCGAGTGAACGTCTTCTATTTCTTTCAACCCGCCTATACCTGAGGCGAAAACACAACCTATTCGGTAGGGATCGGCCTTCGTCTCAAGCAGGCCGCTGTCCTGGAGTGCTTCTTGGGCTGCGGCAAGCGCGAACTGGCAAAAGCGGTCCAGTCTTCGTTGATCTTTCTTGCTCAGATACTTGTCGGCATCGAAATCGCGCACTTCGCACGCAAAATGCACTTTGAAGTTCGAGTGATCGAAAAGCGTGATCGGACCCGCCCCGGAGCGACCTTCCAAAACGGCCTGCCAGAACGATTTACAGTCACAACCCAGTGGTGTCACGACACCGAGACCTGTAACGGCGACTCGTCTCATGGTTCGACTACCTGTTGTTTGATCAGCGGCTTCCGGCGCCTGAAATGTGGCGCTTGTTACTCGGTTGGCCCACGGGAGAGGTATTCGCGGTACGGGAAAAGATAGGGATAGAAAAGGTGCGGCGGAACCTCCGAATCGAGAGTCCGCCGCACCTGCCGCTTACGCGGCGCTCTTGGAGCAAATGTAGTCGACCACGTCGCTTACGGTTTTCAGCTTCTCCGCTTCCTCGTCGGAGATGTTCAAGCTGAACTTGTCTTCGAGCATCATCATGAGGTCGACCAAGTCCAGCGAATCTGCGCCTAGGTCGGAATCGAATTTTGAATCCAGGGTCACCTTTTCCGGAGCGACCTGAAGCTTCTCAACGATGATTTCCCGCACCTGGTTTTCCACTTCTTCCCTCGTCATGCACGCTACCTCCTTCGGCTTGCCAACCGATTTCAAAGTTCACTGTGCGGGCCTTCCCAGGCCTCAACGTCTTTGCAGGTTCCGAGGGAGAAGACCTGCAATGACGGAGCGGCCCTGCGGGCCAATCCGGCCAGCACTCGGCCGGGACCCACCTCGACTGCCCGCGTTACCCCGGACGCCGCGAGGGCCTCCATCGTCGGCGTCCACAACACCGAGCCGGTCACCTGCTCAGCCAGGCACCGGCGAATCGCTTCCGGATCGCTGACGACCGTTCCGATCCGGTTGGGAATAAATGGTACCCGCGGCGGGCGGATCGTCAACCGCTCCAGGTGCGGCGCAAGCCGCTCCGCCGCAGGGCTCATAAGAGGAGAGTGGAAAGCCCCGGCCACCTTCAGGCGGACGAGCCGGCGCGCCCCGGCACGGCCGGCGATCTGCTCAAAGCGCTCAAGCGCCTTGTGGGTGCCGGAAACAACGATCTGAACGGGCGAGTTCCAGTTGGCTACGGCAAGGGCCTCGCCGTCCCCTGAGGCCTTGAGAGCTTCGAGCAGGATCTCCCTGACCCGCTCCAGGTTCAACCCTATCACCGAGGTCATGGCCCCGGGGCTTTGCTCGGCGGCTTCCTGCATGAACTTCCCGCGGTGGGCCACCACCTCGAGGGCCTCGCGCACGTCCAGGCTGCCTGCGAAAACCAAAGCCGAGTATTCGCCCAGGCTGAGGCCGCAGGTGAAAGAGGCTGGCGGATGCCCGCCGAAGCGCTCCCGCAGGGCATGCAGCACTCCCATGCTGTGCAGGAAGATTACAACCTGGCTTACATCGGTGCGCGAGAGCTCCTCCTCAGGGCCCTGGCGGATCAAGCGCAGAAGATCCCGCCCCACAAGGTCGCTTGCGTGCCTGAAGAGCTCTTCGATCTCAGGGTAACGCTCCACCAAATCCACGGCCATGCCCACGAACTGGGCACCTTGGCCCGGAAAAAGGAATGCAGGCGGAGCCTTGTCGTCTCCTACCATCGCAGCAGATTAAACCCCCAAGTCATTCCTGCACCGAAAGCAAGCAGGCAGACCAGATCTCCGCGTTTGAGCAATTGCTGCCGGCATGCCTCATCAAGTGCAATGGGAACCGAAGCGGCGGAGGTGTTGCCGTAGCGATCTATGTTCAAGTAGAATTTTTCCATCGGAATGCCCACACGCTCGCTGCAGGCGCTTACGATTCTGTAATTGACCTGGTGCGGGATTATAAGCCGCAGATCTTCGGCGGTAAGCCGGTTCCGCCTCAGCATATCCTGGATCATGTTGACCATGGAGTTTACAGCGAAGCGGAAAACCTCACGCCCGCGGACTTCCATGAAGTGCAGCTTGCGCTGCACCGTCTCCACGGTCGCGGGCATACGCGAGCCTCCGGCCTGGATTCTTATCAGGTCCGCTTTGGTCCCGTCGGCACCAAGCTCCCAGTCGATTATGTCCGATTCCCCGTTGCCCGTCTCACCGCTCAGAACAACGGCTCCGGCACCATCGCCGAAAAGAACGCATGTGTTTCGGTCTTCCCAGTTTATCAACCGGGAGTTGCATTCGCTTCCTACAACGAGCACGTTGCGGAATATTCCGCTTTTGACAAGTCCGGCACCGACGGTGACCGCGTAAACGAACCCCGTGCATGCCGCGTTGAGGTCGAATGCCGCGGCCCGCTCGGCTCCTATTGCAGCCTGCACGTGTACGGCGGTGCTGGGGGCAAGCGAGTCGGGGCTCATTGTAGCGAGCACGATCGCATCGAGCTGATCGGCGGGAAGGCCGGCGGCTTCAAGCGCCCGCTTGGAGGCTTCAACAGCCAAATCGCTTGTCGCTTGATGGGGTGCGGCGAGCCTGCGTTCGTGGATCCCGGTTCTCTGTACGATCCACTCGTCCGTTGTGTCCACCATGCGCTCCAAGTCGGCGTTTGTGAGACGTTCGGACGGCAGATACGCGCCGGTTCCCGTAAAGACCACACGTCTGACCCTGGGGCGATTGCTGAGCCCGCGAAGTAGTCCCAAGACCATGGAATCAATTGACCTCCGAGCCCAGGAGTGACTTCGGCGCCAGACGGCGCTCGATGCGCTGGTTCAGATCGACCTGCAGCATGCGGACCGCACAACGAAGCGCATTAGTGACGGCCCACGCGTTCGACCTGCCGTGGCACACGATGCACACCCCGTTGATCCCGAGAAGCGGCGCGCCTCCCTGCTCGGCGTAGTCCACATGCTTTCGGAATCTGCCCAAAGCGTCACGAAGAACGGCGGCGGCATCATTCTGGCCTGCAGAGGATGCAAGCTCTTCAAGAAAAACTTGAAAGAGGTTTTCCGAAAGTCCTTCCGATACCTTAAGTACAATGTTTCCTACGAAGCCGTCGCAGATAATGACATCGCTTGTTCCGCGGAAGATATCATCGCCTTCAACGTTCCCGACGAAGTTCAGGTCGGATCTTTGAAGCAGCTTGCTGGTTTCCTGGACGAGCGCATTCCCTTTGCCTTTTTCTTCGCCGATATTAAGCAAGCCCACCCGCGGGTTGCCTATCCCGAGGACGGCTTCGGCGTAAAGGGAGGCCATAACCGCGTATCCGAAAAGATCTTCGGGTTTGCAGTGAATGTTCGCCCCGACATCCATTATGACTACGGGCTGGGTGCGTGCGTGGAACGTTACGGCGATTCCGGGCCTCCGCACGCCGCGCAAGGACCCCAGAGCCATGTAACTGGCTGCAACCGAAGCCCCTGTATTCCCGGCGCTCACCAGTGCGTCGGCCTCTCCTGAACGCACCAGCTCCACCGCCCGTGCAATTGAAGACCCGGGTTTGCGCTTGAGGGCTTCGACCGGCACCTCACTCATCGAGACTACATGAGGTGCGTGAACGATTCGGATTCGTTCTTCTACTTTGCCTGCATGTCTGAGCTGTTCGTTGAGCGCTTCGCGGTCTCCGACCAGCAGAAATTGTGTGTCCGGAAGAAACTGGAGGGCTTCCACGGTTCCTCTAACGATTTCAGCGGGCGCCAGGTCGCCCCCCATGGCGTCAACGGCTATTGTTGCCATCGGTCAGCTCAGACTTCCTCGATTTCTATAACCGGTTTACCGCGATAGAACCCACATTCGGTACATACTGCATGGGGTTCGATAACTGCGTTGCACCTCTTGCACCTGATGAGAGTTCGAGGCGTGAGTGCGTGGTGGGAGCGCCGTTTGCGTTTTCGTGCTTTCGATGTCCTGCGCTTTGGGACGGCCATATGCCAATCCTTTCTTCTCCAAGGACAGGCCGGCACAAACCATACGCTGAGGGGAGACGGCCGGCGAATGATCCGGCAATTCTAGGACAGGGTTCCCGGCGGTGTCAAGGCCTTTTACCGTGCGGTCTTGCGCCGCGCGCGCTCCCCTGCGTGCTTTTGGCCTGGAGCTCCTCCACCATGGCCCGGACGGCCTTTTTCACCGCATTGGGGTCCTTGCCTCCGGCCTGTCCCATTTCAGGACGGCCGCCGCCTCCCGCACCCATAGCCCGTCCTCCCGCGCGCGCCAGTTCTCCGCAGTGCAGGCCCGCGGTCCCGCGCAGATCCGGTGAAACACACACAAGCAAGTTGGCTCTGCCCGGGGCTGTACCGAAAAGCGCAAGAACGGTACTTGTGATTCGGGGCCTTATCCGGTCCCAAATACGCCTTAGATCCTCCATTCCGGCCTCAGGAAACACCTGCCAGCGGAACGTAAGCTCCCCGATCTTTTCCTCCCCCTGCTCTGCGACTTCAAGCGTGCTTGCCTTTTTCTGTTTGAGCTCTCGTAGTTCCTTTTGCAAGGCTTCAATCCTGCGTACGAGGTTCTGCGGGGTTGTTTTCAGAATCCGGGCGGCTTCGTTCAGCATGTCCTCGGTCTCGTACCACACCTGGAGGGCCGCGGGACCGCAGACCGCTTCGATACGGCGCACGCCGGCTGCAACAGAGCTTTCCGAAAGTATCCGAAACACCCCGATATCTCCTGTGCGGCTTACGTGGGTGCCGCCGCAGAGCTCCCTGGAGACGCCGGGCACTGTGACCATGCGCACGGTCCGGCCGTACTTCTCCCCGAAAAGGGCCATGGCGCCCAACCGGCGGGCCTCTTCAAGCGTAGTGAAAGTTATTTCAACGGGTTTGTTCGCCACGATGGACTCGTTTACAAGCCGCTCGATTTCACGTATTTCCTGCGGCGAGAGCGGATTGAAATGCGTGAAATCAAAACGCAGGCGCTCCGGGGCTACGAGTGAACCCCGCTGCTCGACATGGGGCCCCAAGCAGGTGCGAAGAGCGGCATGGAGAAGGTGGGTGGCTGTGTGGTGACGTTGGGTTG
>CAZGYL010000346.1:0-5862 GCA_964529985.1 uncultured Planctomycetia bacterium
GCGAACGACCAGTGTTCCCAGATACGCGATTTGATCAGGCGCAACCTTTACCTCGGCCCGGGGCCGCCCTCCTGCAAAATCCCAGCAGTCTCCGATCCGTTCGACCGAAACGATCACGACTCCCGGCGGCACTGAGAGCACAGCCGGAACTCCGAAGGGCAATGCGCCCTCCGCCTCAGAAGGGCCGAAAAGGACCCGTTCCGTACCGAACCAGCCGGCAAACACCCCTGTCCCGTGCACAGTGCAGGACACCTCAGCCGGCTCCCCGGCGACTACAACAGAGAAAACAACAAGTCCGCGTCCAGGGTCAAGCGAAGAAGAGCCGTGCAAAAGCCGAGGAGATTGCGCGCAGGAGGTTGCAAGCAGGCCTATTGCAACAAGCAGCAGTCCAACGGCGCCGGACCTTGAACCTAAACCACCGCCCGGCCCTTTCGAACGCCTCTCCTCCTCCTCCCTGAATCGGACAATACGTTTGTCTTGCATCAGCCCGTACCCCCCGTACACTGGTCGTATGCGCTTTGTAGTTCTTACTCTCCTTTCCGCCCTTTCGTGCAGCAGCCGTACCGGAATCAGCCCAGAGCCGCTTCGCCTCCGCTGCCAGGATTTTGCTGTTGAGGCCGACCCGGCGAACGCCGCAGTAAGAGTCCAAGCCGATCTCCTCTTGGAAAGAGGCTCCGCGCCGCTCCGCACGTTCCACCTGTATCTTACCAGCGCAGCCGAGTTGGAAGACCTTGAGTCGAAGCAAATCCGACTCTCCTGGCAACCCGCTCCTTCGCTTATTCCTTTTTTCAATGCGGTGTGCGTTTCTCCGGTCACCTTGCCTCCGGCAGGGAGCACTTTCAGCATCCGACTGCGCTACCGGCTGGTACAAAAAATCAAGCAATCCGGTTTGGGTGCGCTCAGCATGTCTCTGGGCCCTGGTGTAATGTACCTTTTCGAAGCCTGGACGCCCAGCCTGGAACCGCTTTTGGACCAAAACGGGTTTGTAAGAAAGATCACCAAGGCTCCCTTTTCACTTACCGTTGAAGTGCCGCGAGGCTATGTAGCCCTTTCAGTGGGAGTGCGTGCGGAACGAAGCTCTCAAGGAGCGAAAATCAGATTTGTCTACCGTTCCCAAGGCCCGCCTCCGATGCTCCTGCCTCTTGTAATCGGCCGTCTGGTCCGGACCGACTTCTCGGATCTCCGACTCCCGATCGAGCTTTACAGCCGGAGTGTCGAAGGCGAATCCGCAAGACCGCTATGCCGTTTTCTGGCGACCGCCGCGGCGCGCCAAGCAGAGCTGCTGGGACAAAGTCCGCCTTCTCTGTTGCGGGTCGCCCTTGTGGATACAGGCGGACTGGCGCGCGGTTTCCCCGGTTTTCTTGTACTACCGCCTTCTTTCTCTTTTCTGTGCCGGGACGAATCCGTGCAGGCCACTATTTGCCATGAACTGGCTCACCGCTACTTCGGCAACCTGGTAACGGCCTACGGCCCCGGAGGCAATGAGTTTCTTTCCGAAGGAATGGCAAGCTATATAGGAATCAAGATGGTCGGTCTGCTTCAAGGGCCTGAAGCGGAACGCCGCCTGTGGCACAGCTGGCGGGAAGCGTTCTTTCAAAGCGAAACACAGGATGTGCCGATCGTGCAGGTCAGGCCCATGCAGAACGTCCTCTCGGGAGAGGTTTATAGAAAAGGGGCGCTCGTGCTCAATGAGCTGAGTCGATTCATAGGACAGGAGAAGCTCTGGGAAGTTCTGAGGACTTTCTTGAAGCGCTACGCCGGGTCTTATGCCACGTGCAAAGATTTTGAAACCGTTGCAACAGCCTGTTCCGGAAAAGGCTTAAGAGACTTTTTCCGACAATATCTGGCTTCCACACGCCTGCCTTTCGTCTCTCTGGTCTCATTCTCATGCAAGAAACAGGAAGCCGGGAAGTGGCTTACAACCCTTACACTCCAAAACAAGGGAGACGGTTTCGGCCTCGTCCCCGTTGAGCTTGTGGGCTCCGGAGGCGGAAGCAAACAAAGGCGGCTTCTTTCCTTCTTCATAGATGCGGGCGAGCGGAAGAGTTTTACAGCGGCGACGCCCTGGCCCGTAAAGCAATGCATTGTGGATCCCGAAGGTACGTTCCTGCATGGTGTGCGGCGTGTAAGTCTGCTCAGCACGGCAAAGGACCTGCGGAAAAAAGGTCGTCTGGAAGAAGCGCGGGCTTTGTACGACCGGCTCCTCAGGCTCCTCCCTGAAGACGGTGAAGCGTGGTACGGACTGGGCCGCCTGGAGGAGCAGGCCGGCGATAACGCCCGCGCAATCAAGTGCTATCGCAAAGCCGCAGCCCACCCCAACGTCGAGTGGCTTCCGACTTGGGCCTGGCTGCGTCAAGCCCGCTGCCTGCGGAAATCCGGCAGGGAAAAAGAGGCGGAGATCTTGTTCAAGAAAGTCCTGAAAGAAGGACGGGATCTTTACGGTGCCTTTGAAGAGGCCCGAAAGGCCCTCGCTGAGGGAGAGAGGTGACTATGTTTAAAGGAGCTGTTTTTCCGCTTTTGCTTTTTTTCTGCGGCCGCCCGCCCATAGGACCGATCGGCACTCCTGAAGCTGTTTCCCTGACGAAAAAAGCTCTTGCAGCACTTGGAGGCGAAGAAGGTATTCGTAAGCGCCGGAACCTCTACATTGAGCAGGAGGTCCGGCAACCGATCCCGGGCGGCGGAGAGCTGAAAATTTCCGTCCAGCTGTGGCAGAAGGGGGACAAGCGGCGCATGGAGCAGAGAATCGGCTCGGCGCCGGGTGCTCCTGTTGTAGTGATTTACGACGGCAAGGACCTCTTTCTCCTTGTCAACGGTGAACGCCGCGATCCGGGCATTGTAATGAAGAAGGCGTTCGAGGCCGGAAGAGAGCGGGAAGACCTATGGTGGAATTGTCTGAAAAAACCCATGCGGGTTTCGTACCTCGGCGAACAGAAGATCAACAACAAGAAGTTGCTTGTACTGGTTTTCACCCACTTCGAAGAAGATACGACCAAGGTGGGGTTGGATCCCAAAACTTTTCTGCCCTGTTACATGGAGTGGAAGGCTCCGGATCCTTATACGGGTAAACTGGTCAAGTGGGTTCAATGGCAAAAAGACTTCAAGAAAGTGCCTGAAGCCGGCGGGCTGTACTTCCCCTTTACTGTGGAGGTCCAGCGGGGGGAGCAAAAGATTTGGACCGCCGTGCTCAAGAAGGTCCGCTACGAGCCTTCTTTGCCGGACAGCCTTTTCGGGGCGGAAAAACCCGTGAACTGAGCCGCCGCCCGGAGCGCAAGGCCGGGAGAGCGGACTCATGCGGCCTGAGGACGCAGAGGTACGTGCTTCGGGAGTTCTGAGGCTGATAGCCGGAAGATGAGGCGAAACCGGTATGCCGGCCGCCCCGCGCTGCACGCTTACTCTGCGTCCTCTGACCGCTGACCATCCGCTCCCCCGCCTGGAGATTTCTCACCACTGAGGATTCCCCCCGGAGCCTGAAGCTTCGGGCCTCGTATTCCGTACCGCTCAAGTAAAATTTTCCGCAACCGGTCGGTCTCAAACTCAGGAAGGCCCAAATTCCTGAGGCTCACCAACATCTCCGCGATATCTTCCGCGTTCGTTCTCAAGAGGTTCGGTCCGCCCAACCTCCTTTGCAGGTGCTCGGGCGAAATGCTCCGCCTGCCGAAAACCGCCTGATAGGCTGCAAGCCTCGCCGCCTCAAGTCTCCAGTAAACCCTGGCGAAGTTTTCCAACCACCCGGCGTTTATCCTTTCAGGAGAAAGCGTGAGCCGTTTTTCCAGCCCGCCGCCAACGGAAACCTGCGAGAAATCGTCGTAAAAATCGCAAGAATCAAGCCGATCGTACCGTCCGCGCTCTTTGATTTTCACCCCGAGCCTTTGAAGGACCTGAAGCGCCCAGGCCGCAGGTGCTCGAAAGCTCGGAGACAAAGCAGAGCGCGAGGGCGTGAGTCCGGCGGGGACACTTGCCTCCTCAACAATGCTTCCTGCTCTCGGCGAATGCACCGGGTCGACGTCCGCCAGTCCGTCAGGATCGACCATGTCAAGGACCACGCCCGTTAAGCTCCCACTGCGGCCGTAGAAATCGGAAGCTTGCAGAGGATCGACCTCTCCGTAGTAGAACCACACTATGGGCAAAGTGCCGAGTGCATCTCCGCCGTTTTTTCCGCTCGGGCTTGCGAACTTAGGCCTCTGGCCGGAACCCGTCAGATCAGGCCGTACTGAGAAGTAATGCCGCCCGCCTGCAATGAAATCGACACCCCAGTCTTGGAGCCTGCCGCCATCTTGCGTCCTCACGTATCCGCGGCCCCTCCGGATCACCACAATGGAGGGCGCGCTTATTACAGTGTCCCCGAGGGTGTTTATATCACTGAGAACCGCACCCGATCCCGCTGAAATTCTGAGATCACCCAGTACGGAGAATTTATCAGCGAATCCCATGGAGAAAGTATCCGTCACGGCGATTGTAACATCCCCGTTCACCGCCGTTATCGTGGCGACCTCGGGGATGTCGCTGCGCGCGGAAACCGCCGAAGAGCTGTTCAAGTTTAAGCTTTTGAGCGGAAAAGACCCGCCTACGTCGCCCCCGAAGTTGATGGTCGGTCCTTCTCCTGCAATCGACACGCCGCTGCCGGTCAGGCAAAGAACCGTCAATGATCGTGGCGTTGCGGTTGAGTCGCTGTCTATTGTGCTTTCGAAAGTAATGTTCCCGTCGCGCGCGGCGACGACTTCATCTCCGACCAGAATTACAGGGCCGTCAAAGAGTATGCCGCCGGCGCCGGACTGCACGTCGCCCCCGAGCTCCACCCCACCGTCTGCGCTGAATCGCAGCGTGTCTACGGGAGTCTCTCCTCCGATGTCGGCTTCAAGGTATATCTTGCCGCTTCCCGCTGTAAGAGTCAGCGACTCTGTCCCTCCCAGCGTTCCCTCGACCTGCCCCGCGATCGTAATGTCACCACCGTTTGAGGTGAGCCGCGCTGAATCCGATACCTCCACCGGCTCAGCCCAGGTAATAGCGCCGCCGGCCGTCTCTATCGATCCTCCGAACTGAGCGCTCCCTGAGCCCGCGGCTGTGAACGAATCGTCCAGAACGATCGAAACGCCGGCAGGGATCGAAAGCGTGCCTTGATTGGTTATCGAAAGCGGCCCACCGTTTTCGGTTACGACACCTCCGCTTATGGTGAGGTTTGTTCCTGTGAAGCTTACGCCGTCCGCTCCCACAGTATGGATCGTGCCGGCGAAAGTCGTAGTCCCTGAACCCGCAGACTGAGTGAATGACCGGGCCGTCAGGTCGTCGGTTACAACCACGTTGCGGGCGTTCTCGATCACCACTTCTCCGAACCGTTCTCCGCTTCCGACCGCCCCTGAAAACGTGATGTCACCTCCGGTTCCCGCATTAAGCTGCAACGAGCGCAAGTTCGCCTCTGAGTCCGCATCCAAACTCCCCAGAAAGGTAATGGAAGCACCCTCAGGAACCGTGCCTCCGCCCGTGGTATCAAACCGGACGTCGGCGCCGATAACAGAGTTTTGCGGGAAAACCAGAGGTTCACCCGCGGTTGTTATGCTGCTTGTAAAAAGCACATCGCTCTGCATATCGAGCTGCGGCGTATCAAACAGGATCGTTGCATTGTCGACCGCGGTGATACGTCCAAGTACCGTTATGCTGCCGCCGGTTGAGGGCTCGCGGAAAACCGTAGGATCACTGAGCGTAATGCTGTTTATTCTCATAGCGCCGGTTCCGTCGGCGCGGCCTATATAAATCCTTTCGAAACCATCAGCGAGCGCATCAATATCCGCCCTCTCCACCTGAAACGATCCCGAGGCGCCGCCGACTCCGATCGAGGTGTCGGGTGATCGCGGCTGGATCGTAATT
>CAZGYL010000347.1:0-5857 GCA_964529985.1 uncultured Planctomycetia bacterium
AAAGCAGGCGATTATCGAGTCAGCGAAACGGGCGGCGCAACGCGGGCGGAAGAAAAGGTCCGACGCCCGGGCGGCTTTGGAAATCGGAGCCCTGGTGGCTGCAGCGGCGTGGGAGGCTGTGGAACGCGCGGATACGCGTTGCTGGAGCACTCTGCCGGCCTCAATACAGGTCCTGCGGCTGGAGTTGCCGGTCGGTGAACACGTAATCGAGCTCAGGCCGCAGTGGGGAGGGAATCCGGTGGGGGCGCCTGTCCGCGCTCGAGTGCAGATAGAAGACGACATGAATACCTACTGCCTTGCAATCTTCCCCACATCTCGCGCAAAAGGCGTTGTTCTGGTCTCAAATCAACCGCCCGAGGTCGAAACGCAGCCCCAAGCTTATCGCTACTTGCCGCTTGAAGTTCCCGGCGGCGGCGGCGGTGAAGCGGGCTTCGCCTCTTTGGGCTGCGGTTTTACCTGGGGTTTCTCCTGCCTTTTCCCCTCAGAAGCCGGTGCCTTCTGAAGCTTTCCTTTTTTCTCGGACTCCTTCACTTTCGGGGTGGTTTTAGGTTCGGTCACTTTCTTAGCTTCAGCGGCCTGCTTGGCCTTAACAGCGGTCTGTTCGGCTTTCGAGGCTTCTTTCGTTTCAGTTGCCTTTTGGGGCTCGGGAGGAGTTTTCACTTTGCTGCCTGGCTTTTGTTTTGAGGGGGCGGTCGGCTCTGCGGGTTGAGGTGGTTTCGCCTGCTTTTGTGCCGCCTGGGCCTTTGGTTTTTGCGCCGGCTTTACAGCCGGTTGGGTCTTTTTCGCCGGCTGGGGCTTTACAGGTTTGGGTTTCTGACCGGTTTTCTTGGGAGGGGGTGGTAGGGGCGGCGGAGGAGGCAGCATCTTTTGGGGCTTCGCTTGTACCTTGGGCTCAGGAGGTGTTGCAGCTTTCGCTTTTTTCGTCTTAGGGGTTTGGACCGGGGGTGGAGGCGGCAGGACCGGCTGCGGAGCAGGCGGCTCTGTAAGTTTCGGCAGCTCCGCTTCTTGGGGTGGCTGCGGAGGTGCTTTCTCTTTCTCCTTCTTTACTTCTCCGGGCGCTTGAGCTTCAGGCACGGCGGAGGGTGACGGCGCCTCCTCGGCCGCCGGCTCAGGCTGTGCTTCCTCTTCTTCAGGCGGTGTGACTTTGGCGGCAACCTCAGGCGGCGGCAGGAAAAGCGGGCGGGCTGCGATATTGCGCAGGAAGATTCGCGTGAGCCTGTTTGCACTCCCGCCGTAGCATTGGAAACATATCGGGGCTACAGCCTGCTTATCAACTTTCGCCTCACATACCTTCTTGTCGTTCAAGAACACTAGGATCCACTCTTTGTACGAGATAATACGCATGCGGTTCCACCCGCGGTGCTGCTCGGGATCCAAGCTCGGCGCCACTCCGTAAATGCTCCCTGTTCGATAAGCCACATCGTGCCTGTCGCGGATGACTATCCTGTACCCTTGCTCGCTTGCTTCACCGGCCTCCGGATCAGGGGCTCGGATTATTACGCCGCTTGTCCCTGTGTGCGGCACGATATGAAATTCAAACGTAAGCTCGAAGTCCTGCAGCTTATAGTCTGTAACCAGGTATCCTCCCCCCGGTTTCTTAGGATTCTGGCGGCCTTCTATCACACCTTCCTTAACCGTCCAAAGAGCAGGACCTACAACGTGAAAGCCGGTAAGGTCCAGCCCGTTGAAAAGCGGCTGGAATCCGGGATTGGTCGCGCAGCCGCCGGCGATAAGAGCCAGAAGGCCGGGGAAAAACAAAGCGCGCCTCAAAAGTTGTTTTCTCATGGTCAGGTTCCTCACTGGATCCGTCCTGCCGCGCCGGTGCAGCGAAACACTCATGCGGAGCACGCATGAAGTCCATCCTACCTGAGGAGCTCCCCTGGCCGGAAGGGAGCCCCGGCGCTCCGCAGCGTTAGGTAGAGGCCGGTTGATCAGTCCGGCGGGGGCGGGTACACTCGCTTTTTTCGTCTCAGAGCGCCACGCCCTTGGGAACGGAGGAGCGCAGATGTACAAAATCGCGGTTATTCCCGGTGACGGTACCGGCCCTGAAGTCGTTGCAGAGGCCCTCAAAGTCCTTGATACGGTCGCCCGGAAGCACGGAATTTCTTACCAGACGCAGATGTACGACTTCGGAGGGGACAGGTACCTGAGAACCGGTGAGGTGCTTCCCGACAGCGCAATCGAGGAGCTGCGTAAATTCGATGCGATCCTTTTGGGCGCCATAGGCCATCCGGACGTGAAGCCCGGGATCCTTGAGAAGGGCATCCTGCTTCGAATCCGCTTTGAGCTTGATCAGTACATAAACCTCCGGCCGGTGAAGCTGTACCCCGGGGTGGCGTGCCCTCTGGCGGGTAAAGGACCTGAGGACATTGACTTTGTGGTCGTACGCGAGAATACCGAAGGCCTGTACTGCGGCATGGGCGGATTTCTGAAACGCGGGACGCCGGACGAAGTTGCCACTCAGATAATGATCAACACCAGAAAAGGGGTCGAAAGGTGTATTCGATATGCTTTTGAGTACTGCAGAAAGCGGAACCAGGAAAAGAAACTCACCCTGTGCGGAAAAACGAACGTGTTGACGTATGCACATGATTTGTGGGAGAGGGCGTTTAACGAAGTGGCCGGAGAGTACACCGACGTTAAGACCGATTACGTGCACGTCGATGCTTGCTGCATGTGGATGGTCAAGAACCCCGAGTGGTTCGATGTAATCGTTACCTGCAACATGTTCGGTGACATAATCACCGATCTGGGTGCTGCGATTCAGGGCGGCATGGGAATAGCGGCCGGCGGAAACATCAACCCGGATCCGGGCGGCGTTTCCATGTTTGAGCCGATAGGCGGATCAGCGCCGAAGTACACCGGCAAAGGCGTCATCAACCCGCTTGCCTCGATTTCCTCTGTGGACATGATGCTGCGGCACTTGGGTGAAGAATCTGCAGGCCGGGATATTGAGCGGGCGATCATGTATGTGACCAAAGAGAAGTTGAAGAGCCTTGCAGCCGGCCGAATGGGCTACTCGACGAGCGAGGTGGGAGATCTTGTCTGCGAGGCCGTTGTCAAAGGGCTTTCAGCCTGATTCACTCTCAGTGTTCGGTTTTCAGGGGCCTTTCCATAAGTTCTGAGAGCACTTGTTTGACCTGAACGCCTTGGTAAAGAATGCGGTGGATCGCCTCTGCAAGCGGCATTTCAACTTCATAGCGTTCAGCGAGCTTTCGCACCGCGGCAGCTGTGTAATAGCCCTCCGCCACCTTGTTTCCCATGCTTTTGAGAACCTCTTCCACCGACTCCCCTCGTCCCAAAGCGGCACCGAAATTGTGGTTTCTTGAGTGGCGGGGGGAGTAGCATGTAAGCACCAAATCCCCTACGCCTGACAGCCCGTAAACGGTTGTCTCGGGGATACCCATAGCAAGCGCGAGCCTGCGCAGTTCCGCAAGAGCGCGTGTTACAAGGACCGCAAGGCTTTCCTCTCCCAAGCCGAGCGCAGAGGCGATTCCGGCACCGATCGCGTAGACGTTTTTAAGCGCTCCGAGTACCGCCACGCCGCGTACGTCCGCACTTCTGTAAGGTCTGAAATTGCGCCATGCAAAAAGCCGTTGCACCCGCTTGGCGAGGTCAGGATCTTCACTTGCAACCGTTTCGGCAACCGGCGTCTCCGGATTAAGCAGTCCTTCCGGGAAACAAGGACCTCCTAGGTGGGCGTAAGGAACGGGACCCAGCACTTGGCGTACGATCTCGGGAACGGTGAGCCCGGTGTCCCTTTCGATTCCTTTATTGACCCCGAGTACAGGAGAGGAGCAGCGACCGAGCCGCTCCAACGTCGGCCGCAGAAACTGGCACGGCACAGCAAGGATGAGAAGTTCGCGCTCTTCAGAGACTGCTTTCAAATCCGTTGTAGGCTCGACATTTTCGGGAAAGCTGTAGCCGGGCAGGTAAGGGTTTTCGCCCGTACCCGCGATCGCTTCCCTGACCTCTTTTTCAAAACACCAGAGGGTGATGGTGAGCCCTCTTGTTGCAAGCCATATCGAAATCGCGCTCCCCCACCTTCCGGCCCCTAAAACCGTTGCTCTGGAAAAAGGGGGCGGCAGGGAGGAACTCAAAGCCTTTGAGGTTTGGGATCCGTCCATGCGCGGCACCATGAATTACGTTGGATATCCGACGCGGAACTTCCTTATTTTTCTTTGCGTCTTCGGCCCGCTCAAGAGGGAATTCTTACTTGGAGGTCTCCTCCTGCAGCCGTTTCTCCCAGGCCTGTGGGTCCAGTCCGAGGCTCTTGCCGGTGAGACGCTCGAGGCAAAGCACATGCTCGAGGACCGCTTCGCGGCCGTCCTGCGCCCGCGCAAGCGCTTTAAGCCGTTCGATTACAGCAGGCACCGCACTGTTGATCTTATGCCTTGTAAAGGCCAGAAGCAGGTAAGTGGGGACCTTCCCTTCTTTGAAGGCTTTGATCCATTTGTCTGCATCTTTATCTATTCCGGCATAGAAGCTTAAAGCGCCGGTCACCCAAGCGTAGGCCCTGCGTTCCTCCTCGGTAAGTTCTCTGCGGCCCAGTGCGGGTGCATTGCGGTAAGCCTTAAGAACCCGTTCAAAGGCCGGGACGGCCCAAAGCGGAACGCCTTCGGGCTTGGCCACAGCGGTGCGCAGAAAATCCATAAAGCGCGCGGCCTGGGCGCGCTTTATGGTGTCGGAGGTGAAGATGTCAAGATTTTTCTCAAGATCCTTCGTGAAGTCTTCAAGCTCCGCCGGGCGGTAGCGCCAGAGCCGATCCACCGCTTTTCCGTTTTCTTGCAGGAAGAGTTCTGCAAAGAGCGCCATCGTGGGAGCGTCTACAGCGACGACGTCCGCCCAGCGCGGAGCGCGGATTTCACGGTATGCAACACGGTAGGCGTTTACAAAGGCATCGTGGAGGTTACTGAGGACACTCAGGCGGCCGAGTACCTGCGCCTGCTTCTTGCGTACTTCTCTGTAGGATTCACAGAGCCGGGGCACCCTGCGGGCTTTCCCCGCGATGAGGTCAAGCAGAATCTGCTCTTGGATAAGCGCTGCGCGAAGAGCAAGAGTGCGCAGGGCGATCTCATCAGGCTCAGGGGGCAGCTTCCCCACGAGGCTTTCAACCGTCTCCAGAACCTGCCTTCCCCTTTCAACCGCTCCGGTAAGAAAGTGGAAGCGCGCCTCAAGAAGCCCGGTTTGAATGAGGCCGGAGACTCTTTCAACGTTTGTAAGAGGGGCTCTTCCAAGCCAAAGAATCCATGTTTCAATATCGTTGCCGCGCTTCTTGAGCAGGAGCTCAAGTGTGCCGTTGCGTGCTTCCCGGTAGTGGAACGCGATCCGGCGTTTGGAGGCGGCTGCGTCACGCAGCACCTCCCAGTGGGGAAGTCTCTTTTGGCGTGAGGCACTGAAGAGTTCCCGAAGCAAAGCCGGTAGGAGGTTGTCAGGCTCTTTCTCCTCCCAGAGGGAAAGCACTTTGAGGAAAGGCGGCGTGCCGACCAATTCCTCATCGAGCGCCGCTCCGCCTTCAAATATCCACGCTTCGGTGAGAGCGGCGGCCGCTTCCGGGGACTGTAACTTCTCCCAAGCGGCCTGGAGCTTCAGTCGATCGCCAAGGAGCGATCCGGCCCAGTAGAGTTCTTTTGAGGATCGGGAGGCGGCCGCTCCAAGCAGCACCAGCAGAACGGATTTCAGGCAGATCGAAAGGATCATGATTTTCCTCCGGAGTTCGGGGAGACAACGGGCCGATGATACGCCGCGGTCGGTTTCAAAGAAAGTGAACCTATTGAGATATCGGCTCTCTGAGGGCCTGGAGCTAGTGCCTCATCCAATAACTACCTTCCGGTTTTGGCTTTTTGCCAAAACCGGA
>CAZGYL010000348.1:0-4537 GCA_964529985.1 uncultured Planctomycetia bacterium
AATTACCGAATATCATGATTTTCACCCACATGCAAGAAGTTTTCTCCCGCCGGCTACAAAATTTTTCCGCGTCCTTCCGCCACGCTTAAGTCTGCCGCCCGACCACGCCAAGAATCACTGTAAGTCTTTGTAGGACAAGGTCTTATGGTTGTAAGACGGGGGGCTGCCGCCCCCTGGACCGGTTCCTGGCCTACCGGGGCCTGGAAAGTCCACGACCCCGCTTCTTCTTATCACCCTGCCTCAAGAGGATCTTCGGGACCCCCTTACGAGGCCGAAGGCTCGGGTTCTTGGCGGCCGGCCTGCGAACTCCGCTTCTAAATTTCAACCGCTATGCTGTACAACCGGCAGAAAGTTCTAAGCTGCCTGCCGTAGTTGCCGTGGAAGATAATCTGATGCATTCCTTTTACGTCGCAGGCGTCCTGCACCTCGTTTATCACAAGCTCCACATTCGTGCGGCAACCTCCGGTAGGAGGTATAGGCGGGCAGCGCACGACCTTCCCGGTGTAAACGTACATGCGCGGTTTTTTCCCAGAAAGGTATCTCGCCATTGTGACTTCCCAGCCAGGCTCCCAAAGCACTCTGGGAACGCAGCCCCAGCCCGCTTCAGCATGGCTCATCAGAATATAAGGCTGGGGAGGTGCGTCGGGTCCTGCGAGTTTCGAAGCACACGTGCAATGAGCACCGAAGTAGTGGTTCGCCTCGGTTTCCATCGAGGCGTTCTGCTGAAATCCCGGCTTGCCGAAAAGCTTCTGCACAAGCAGCAGGGTTAAAGTCGCATCAAGGTCCGCCTGGCAACCGGCGGGAATTCCCTCATCACGCAGGCTCATGAAGCCCATGCAGGGCGGAGGGTGCTTATGGGGTTTTCGGAGGCCGGGCAGGCAATCCATCATAAGCGCTTCGGCCTCTTCCTCCTCAACGATCCTTTTCAGAGCGAAATAGGTCTTTGCAGCCTCAAGAATGTCGCTGTCGGTAGGTTGCACGATCTTCCGCGCGTTCCGCTTGTAGCTTTCCGCAAGCGCGCGCACCTCAGGGCCCGCTTTTATCGACCGGAAAACAGAGTAGAACCTCTGAAGCGGAATCGTCTTTATCCGAGTGCCCAAATGCGGAACTCTTGTTTCGCGTTCGCGCTCTCCCTGGATATTTACAATCGTCGCCTTTCGCATGGCGGCACCAACCGCTATCATGCGCACCCCCCACCTCACAGCGTCGAAATTATCCAGGGAGCTGATAAGATAGGCGCCGTTTCTCCTGTGAAGTTGCCTTATGTGATCAACAAGCAGAACCCCGAGCGTGGCAAGCACCACGGCAGGCAGCTTCGTCTCTTCTATGATCCGAAGCACGTATCCCCAATGACCCTTCTTAAATGGCACAAGAAGAAGTCCGTCGGGATTTTCTTTTCTTACACGCGCAACAAACGCCGCCACATCCTGCGCGGTACTCAAAGGCTTCTCAGGAACAATAAGGCGCACTCCTTCAGCAGCCGCAAGAGCATTGAAGTGCTTCATATACACCTTCTGCCGGCCTTCTGGATCAAAACTCGAACCCGGCCAACTCCAGTAGCCCGCCCGTCTGAGCTCCTCGGTAGGCGGATAAATAAAAGCACCCATTACAGTTGCCGCAGGTCCTGTGCTCCCAACAGGCGCAGCGGCAATCGGACTCGACTCACCCAGCCTGCAGGCAGCGGGAAACGCGGCTCCGGCAAGACCGGCGGTTTTCAGAAAATCACGCCTGGGTACTCCGCCTGAATCTCCTTTTTGACCAAGACACATGGCGATTTCCTCCTTCCACGGCAAAGACCGCCCTTTCTCCGTGCCGTTCATTGTATTGCGTTTTCCGAATCGGGAAAACCCCGCGTCTGTACCCCAACGCGCGGACATAGTGGTATAATCCTCTCACCGAGGTTGCGAAACATACTTGGAGGAGCATATGTTGCATGCAGCTTGCGTGGCGTTTCTAGCTCTGGCTTCCGCTTCTCAACAAGCAAGCCTTGGTCTGCCCCCGGCATGGTATTCAGCTTGGTCCGATCCCGCTTCCGAAGAGCGCCCGCTTCTCATAGTGCACGGTATCGAGACCCGCCACCTGACAAAACCTCCAAAAGGGCGGGCGGCGGCCGGCCCGGAGCGCTGGGCCGACCTGGGACTCGGCGGCGTTGTCTGCAACGTCTCTTTTAACGATTACCTTGTTTCAGATCCTGCTTGGCGTCGTCTTGGGGCCGCACTGAGAGCTCTTAAAGATCTCGGACTTTACGCCTGGATCTACGACGAACAGGGTTATCCGAGTGGAGCTGCAGGAGGGCTTGTTCTGAAATCACATCCCCAGCTCGAGGCAAAAGTACTTTGCTATGATCCCCAAGCCTCCCCCTCACTTTTTCTGAGGCGAGCTTACGAGCACACTCATGCATGCAACAACTTTTACAAGGCCAGGCGCTACCCGAACATCATCGAAAAAGCGGCCGTTGAGCGCTTCATAAGCCTGACCCACGGAGCCTATTGGCGCCGGCTGGGGTCTTTCTTCGGCTCAACCATAAAGGCCGTTTTCACAGACGAGCCGTCTTTGATGGCCGTCGATCTGGGAGGCCTCGGGCCCGAGATAAAAAAACGGGTTCCTGTCGCCGATCCTGAGGACCCCTCAGTGAAACCTCTTCCCACCGTTCCCTGGTGCTCCGACATGGAGGAACGCTACAGGGAACGCTACGGAGAGGCTCTTCAGCCTCATAGACTCAGTCTTTTTCGCGGAAACAGCAAGAAGGACCGCCGCGTACGCCGCCGGTTTTGGGCTCTTGTTGCAGAGCTTGTGGCCGAGCGCTATTTCGGTGCGATCCAGAAATGGTGCCGTGAGCACAGAATCGCCTCTTCCGGGCATACCCTCTGGGAAGAGAGAATACTCCACCATGTGCCGCTTGAGGGGAACGCTCTTGAAGCCCTGTTGCGAATGGACATACCCGGCCTTGACATGCTTACCTCGGAACCGACTTCCGTTGCTCACACAGGCTGGCTGACAGCGGCGCTTCCGGCTTCAGCGGCCCTGCTTTCAGGCCGCAGGCGCGTTATGACTGAAGTAAGCGATTTTTCCGAGAAGCTGGCAGGCAAAGGGCCCGCCGGACTTGCCGAAATGATAGCAACAGCGGCATGGCAGGCAGGGTGGACGGTGACCGAGTTCACACTTTACTACCGCCCCTCGGATCGCCCCCGAGAAGAATTCAAAACCTACTGTGCTTCCGTAGGGCGCATGAACTCGATTCTAAAGAAGGCTTCCTGGGATCCGGCTGTTCTTCTCTATTACCCGATCTACGACCTTTGGGCCGAATACCTGCCTGTTGCAGGCCCCCTCAGGCTGCAAAGCCAATCCAAACGGGCGCAGTTTCTTGTAAACTCTTTTCTTGCTGCAGGTAGAACCCTCCAGCGCAATCAAACACCGTTTTGTCTGGTGGATCATAAACGGCTGAGCAGAGCCGAAGCGCAGGCGGACGGGACGCTGCATCTTGCAGGGCATTCGTTCCGCGCTCTCATTCTGCCCGAAGGAGTGGAGCTCCCGTCCGAGGCCCGGGCCGTGGTTGAATCCTTCAAAGCTAAAGGCGGTCTTGTGCTTGAGACAGACCCTTCCGCACAGTCCGCACAGCGTCTTCTTTCAAAGCTTCCGCGCCGCTTCCGCCTTTCGCATCCTTCGCCATGGGTCTCTCTCGGGGCTTTCCGCAGGGAACACAGGACGGTCCTTCTTCTCGTAAACACTGAAAGGCGCCCTTACAAGGGGACTCTGTCCGTGCCCGCTGCTGCCGACTGGCTTTTCCTTGATCCTCGAACGGGTGCAATAAAAAGAGGCCCTAAAGCCGCAGCCTCTTTCTCCCTTGAGCTCAAACCGCTTGAGGTTGTTATCGCTGTGGGGAAGCCTGTCAAGCGCAGGAACTGAGAGGCCTCACCTTACCGCCGGACTCTACGGCAGATTATCCTGCGAAGATCCAACCGGCGGACACCTTCCTTCGCCTTGCTTCCTATGATTTTGAAAAGAAGTACGTTCGGGCCTTCTTCAAGGAGTAAAGTCGCCAATCTTCTCGGTCCTGAAAGCGCCCGCTTCTCAGCCCAAAGATCCACCGCTCGGCCGACCGGAGCTTCGTCAGCAAAAAGCTGCACGATACCCTGTTCGGGGCCTTGCGCAGCCTCAATCGATATCTCATATGTCCCGCGTTCGGGGATTTCGCACAGAAAGGCGATAAAGGGCTGGCCGAACCAATCGCGCTCCCGCGCTTGGAGGGAAAGGAAACGTACGTCCTTCCCGTTGAGCTTCTCCCCAATGCGCACAAGCTGCGCCCTGTCGAATGTGAACGCATAGATACGCTCATTCCACCATGGATTGAAAACCACGACCTCAGGATCGCTCACCCTCCGCTTTGCAAGCGGGGGGATCTCAAACGGAGGTGAAGGACTGCGCTCCAGGTACAAGTAGGTGACCCCGCAGTAGTCGTTTAGCAGCTTGTTTCCTACAGGTGCATGCTCGATGGTATGAACGATTCGCTTTCTGAAAGCGTACGCATCACCTATCA
>CAZGYL010000348.1:4547-5829 GCA_964529985.1 uncultured Planctomycetia bacterium
GCGGTAGCCGCCTGTTCTTCCCAAATGCTTCTTGTAGGCCAGACAACCACTGAGCGGAAAAGAGCGGCGCCGGTCCCATCTGCCCGGCACATCGTACCAACCGCCGTTGTAAAAATCCTCCGAGCCCGTCCCGTGAATGGCCATAACTCCGTCAATGTAGGTTATATCATCGCCTTCAAAGAAGTATGTATTGCCGCTTTCGCCCTGCGATTGCTGCACGCAGCCTACAAGGTGCCCGCGGCCTTTTATGTCAACAAACGTGAAGGGCTTGCCTTCGGAGGTGGGATTTTCGCGGCGCCACAGCGCATAGAAGCGCCCTTCGTCAGGCTTCCTGGGGACCGCGCAGAAAAGCACTTCACCCCTGAGGGTCACACTCGGACCTGTTTTGCGCTCGAGGTAAAACTCTAATTTAGCCTCCCGCTCAAACGGCATCGGGAAATAGCAGTAACTTACTCCACCTGAAGTCCCCGCAAGAAGCGAGCGCATAGCGGGCTCTCCCCAGGCGTAGCCGAAGAAATCACCGGCCGGGACAAGAATTGCAGGCCTTCTCTCACCGTCCCAATAAGCCCGGAACACAAGCGCCCGGTCCTTACCTGCAAGCTGCGCAGAGGGACCGACACGCAAGCCTACAATCCTCCCGGGTTGCGGGGAGCGGAAGAAAACCTTGCTTTCCCCGGGCCGGATCGTGCACCTGAAAGGGATTTTCCTTGAGGCTGCGCCCGGCGGCACGCAAAACCTGCTTATATCCCGTCCTGCAGCATTCAGAAGCTCGATAACCTTCTTGCGGGCCTCAAGTTCCCCGGGACTCAGCCGAGATGTAAAAGTTCTGACAGGAGCCTCGGCGCTGTAGCGGGCGTAGTTGATCTGAAAGAACTGAACCCGCTTGCCTTCCACCACAATTGTAAGCGATTTGCGGAATCCAAGCGGCACGTAGGAGTAAAATCCGCCGGCTCCGTAGCCCACAAGAGGGCGCACAAAAGGCTCGCGCTTGCCCAGAAAAATCTGCCTGAACGGAATCCGAAGCCGCGGTTTTTTCTCCCCGTCGAAGTAGAACGCGACCGGATCGTCGCTGGGGGTCGGGGTCCAAATGCGGTAGACGAAGCCGGGGCCCTTGAGATCCGCTATAACAAGTCCGCGTTCGTCGCGGCGCAAAACCGAAAAGCGGCCTGAAAATCCGTCGTCGTTTCCGCCTGTTCTGTCGTAACTCGAAACGCAGCCCACTTCTATGGAATCCTTGTACGCAGGCAAGCGATCAAGCCGCGCAAGTGCGTCGATACCGAGA
>CAZGYL010000349.1:0-5796 GCA_964529985.1 uncultured Planctomycetia bacterium
AGGATTCGCCCAAAACTTGGGTGTCGTACCTGAGAGCAGGCCTGCTTTCTGGATCGCCCGGTGGGAAAAACCCGTCCGTGCAAACCTGATCGTCTTCACCGGGACCTATCCGAACCAACCGCAGCCTCATACCGCTTGGAAGATCGAGATCCACTCCAAGGGGCGCTGGATCACGCATGCCAGAGGAGTCGGAGGCTGGTACGACAGGGGCAGATACGTGTGGGGCGGGCCGGAGGCGGCACCACTTGAGTTCGACGCCATTCGAGTAAGCGTGTTCAGCAAAGATGCGCAAACACCGATTCGAAGCATTCACTTCCGCGGGGAAGAAGGCATCTCCTGGGTGGTCGCAGAGGTGCCGCCGATCGATGCCTGGATAACGGTGGAACGCATGCCCGTGCGTGCCGGTGAGAAAACGGTTCTCGAAGCGCTCCCCCTTGCAGGGTCGGTAAAGAAATGGCGCTGGAATTTTGAGGACAAAAGTGCGGCGGAAGGCCGGCGCGTCACCCATGTTTTCGATCGTCCCGGCGTTACGTTCATCAGGTTGACCTTTTCGGACGGCCGCCATACAGCCCAAGTCCGGCGCCGCCTTAAAGTCGTCCAACCGGTGGAAGCACGCATTACACCTTTAAGTGAACCTGTCTTTGCAGGCCGCCCCGTTCTGTTCTCCGCGGAGCGGTCGCTTGGTGCCGATCTGAGATTCCGCTGGGATTTCGGTGACGGTAATACCGCAAACGGCAAAAAGGTTCGGCACAGGTTTCTCAGGCCCGGAATCTACAAGGTAGTACTTACAGTTTCAAATGCCGAATACGAAGACAGCCGCCTTGCCATTGTGCGCGTCCATACCCCGGAGACCCTGGGGATCCCGGCGGTCGTCCTTGATACCGACCAGAAAAACGAACAGGACGATCAGCACTATTTCGCCTATGCGCTTTTCAGTGAGCTTGATGTTCTCGGTGTAAACAGTGTTCATCACGGAGGAGGACAAGAGCCCATAAATTACGGCGAGATTCTTCACGTCCTGGAGCTGGCCCGCAAGAGCGGTCTTCCGGAAGGTAG
Source organism: uncultured Planctomycetia bacterium (assembly GCA_964529985.1). Taxonomy (GTDB): domain Bacteria; phylum Planctomycetota; class UBA8108; order UBA8890; family UBA8898; genus CAZGYL01. The sequence goes on from CAZGYL010000349.1 coordinate 1,057, forward strand.
AGTCCCGTTTGTATTCCACGGAGCAAACCGCAGGCTCACGGTGCCACCGACGCGCAAGTGGGATGACACAGAGCCCATAGTTACAGAAGCCAGTGAGGCGATCCTGGCTGCCGCGCGCGGCACTTGGCCCGGGAAACGCGTCTGGGTCGTTCCTGTGGGACCGTGCACAAATGTGGCAAGCGCCGTCTTACAGGCACGATCGGAAGGACTGGATCTGAAGAGTCGAGTGCGCATTATGTGGCTGGGCGGATCGCATCATGCCGTCACAAACGAGTTCAACGGTAACAACGATCCTTGGTCGGTCTACGTTCTCGCAGAAAGCGGCATTGAAATGTGGCTGATCCCGGCACCCATCGGAGCACTGGTATCAATAGACAAACGAACCGAAGGACATCTTTATCCTGACAATCCTCTGGGAAGGTACTTGAAGAAAATCGTCCCTCCCCGCAAAAAGCCGCTTTTCGACCCCAGCGCTCTTGCCGCCATTATCAGCATGCATTTGAATTTGGGTTGGGTGAAATCGGTTGAACGGGTATGCATCGGCGTGGAGGACTTCCACCCGTTTGAGAAATGCGACAAGCCGAACGCAGTACGTGTGATACGAAAGATAGACTTTCAGGCAATGCGCGAGGATATCTTCCGGACAATGTCCGGCAGGCCGAGAAGGCTTATCGGGATTCAATAAGGAACGTAATAACTACCTCTCTCCTTTAGCTACACCAACGCAGTACAAGAAACGTTGGCTTCGCAGAAAGAGGCGTCCTTCTGTCACCGCAGGGCTGCCGTCGAAGATGCTCCGGTCCTCGAAACGGTTGTGAGCCAGCACCTTGTACGTGGGCTTTGCGGCCAGGACGTAGGTACCTCCCCTGCGGGTTACTACGTAAAGCTTTCCTGCAACATACACGGTGGAGGCATACGGCTGGCTGGGAAACCGCTCTTCGTAAACGACCTTCCCGTCTTTAAGGCGAAGGCAATACGCCCGCCGATTACGGTCACTGACCCAGTAAAGGTGAGCGCCGTGGATAACCGGTGAGGAAACGTTTGCACCGACTTCAGCCTCCCACAGCTTGTGCGTAGCGGTGACATCGCCTCGCCCGCCGGCCCGGACGGCTACCGTCCGCGAACTGCGCCCGCCCATTGCATACACAACACCGTCTCTGGAGACGATACTCGGGCAAACGTAGTCCGGTATACCCGCACAGCTCCAAAGAGCCTTCCCCGTAGCGGGATCGAAGCCGAGGACCTTACCTTTCACGCTGACGGTAAGCTCGACCCCTCCGCCCGGAAGTTTCACCAGGTGAGGAGTGTTCCAGGAAGCGACCATGCCGCCCGCCCGCCAGACTTCACGGCCGCTTTCCTTCTCCAGGGCGACAAGAGAGCCGCTTTCCACACTCGCGTTAACAATGACCAGGTTCTTATAGAGAATGGGAGAAGTTCCGCAGCCCCACGGGTGGGTCTTTGTCCCCACGCTCGTGTTCCAGAGAATCTTCCCGCTGAAATCCAGCTTGAAGACCCCGCTTTTCCCGAAGAATACGTAAAGGTGTTTTCCATCGGTAACCGGCGTGGGAGCCGCGTATCCGTGATCTCGGACGCGTCTTGATTCAGGGAGCGCGGGCTTGATCGTCCGCTGCCACATGATCTTTCCACTGCGCGCGTCCACACTGAGAACGTGGAGGCGGAGGTCTTCCATTCGTTCCCCGCTCCTGCGGTTTATTCCATACCCGCTGTAGCATGTTACATACACGCGGCCGTTGAAAAAGATCGGACTTGAGGCTCCATACCCGGGAAGCGGTGTCTTCCAAAGAAGGTTTTCTGTATCACTCCACTTGACGGGTACAGAAGCGGCCGTCGACACTCCTTGTCCTCCGGGGCCGCGGAACTGCGGCCAACTCTCTGCTCCACAAAAGGTGAGAAGAGCTGCAACAAACGGAACGGCCAATAACATTTCTTTCAAGCGCACTGCGATCGCCTCTCCGAACAAAAGTCTGACTCTGAAGTCTGCAAGTATTTCACCGCACAACGTTTCGGTTCACCCGAGAGCTTTCAACTGTACCACGGATCGCCTTTCGCCGAAAGGTTCGAGCCGGCGGTTCGGTCGACGCGGGGCATTCTGCTGGAATAGGGGCTGCCGCTGGGCGTTTTACGACATGATCGCGAAGCTTGTCCCGCACAATACCGGGCGCAGCGAAGGCACCAGCCTGCCCGTAGCACACTGGCTCGCCCTCCGGCCCTACACAAATGCTGGCCTCAGGGTTTAAGATCTTAACCGTCTGTTCTCACCTACGGCAAAAGTGTTCAGAAAAAGGAGGCGAACATGAGAGGAGTATCGGCTTTTTTCACGGTAATGCTGTTTACGGCCGTCTTAAGCGCGCAAGGCCTCCGTGTGGGTTGCGGTGCGGTAGAAATCAAGGCCGATGACGACATGGTTATAGGCGGCGGAATCGGGCCGGGGCATGCGAAAGGACAGGAAGGAAAGCTGAGGGCCCAGGCCGTCGTTCTTGAAAAAGGCCGGAAAGTGGCGCTTGTTGTAATCGACTGCCTCATGATACGCAGAGATTACCTGGACCCGGCGGCAAAGGAAATCGAGAAGCGCTGCGGGATTCCTTTCTCGAACATCCTTATAAACGCCACCCACACACATCACGCACCTTCAACCTGCACCATTCACGGTTACGCAAGAGATGAAACTTTCTGCAAGCGTGTGCAAGAAGCCGTCGTCAAATCCGTCCTAAAAGCAAACAGCGACCTTTCTCCTTGCGAGCAGGTCCTTACTTGGCGCGGCGGGGAAGCCACTGTCGGCCAGAACAGCCGCCTTCTGCTTTCCGACGGAACCATATTCTGGGTCGGCAGCCGCAGTGACGCAATCAGGCCGACCGGGCCGTTTGATCCCCAGTTGCCCGTGCTCGCTTTCAAATGCGGCGGGAAACTCAAAGCTCTAATCTGGAACCATTCCACCCACAATATAGGAACGATACGCGGAGGGGTGCGCTCCCCCGGCATATACGGGCTTGCAAGCCAAGAAATTGAAAAGGAAACAGGCGCTCTTACGCTTTACGTCTCAGGAGCTTTCGGCTCGACTCACAACCTGTCCGTTCCTCCCAAGGAAGCGATCTTCAGGCTGAAAGCTGCGATAAGAACCGCTCTGAAGAAAGCAAGACCGATTCGAGTCGATGTGCTGCAGGCTCTGAAGCGCAAATTCTTCTTCAGCGTCAGGCACTTCAACGAGGACGAAGAGGACCGCGCGGTCAGCTATTACTGCAGGAAAAGGTGTGAGAAGCGCTTCGCCGAATATACCATCGAGGTCTTCAGGCGCATGCGTGCGAAACTCCGGCCTCTTCAGGGCCGCAGGCAGTCGACCTACATTCAAGCTCTCCGGATAGGGCCCACAGCCTGGGTGGCTGCACCCGGTGAACTTTTTACGGTTTTAGGGCTCGATATTAAGGAGCTCTCCCCCTTCCGTTACACGTTTATAGCGAATGTAGCCAACGATTGGATAGGTTACATTCCCGACCGCGAGGCTTACCGCCTCGGCGGTTACCAGCTCTGGACCGGCCTCCACAGCTATGTGGAGTGCGGTACCGGTGAAAACTTCGTTTTCAGATCCGTTGAGCTTCTTAAAGAACTGGCGCACCCTCCCTCAGACAGCCGAAATCAGAAATAATTGCAGTCTCAGTGCAGGTCCGGCTTGAAAAAAGGCCACTTGACCCTTTTCCCCTCCCCTTTCCAAAGGGTCACAACCCGGCCGAGAGGTGGAGCGGGGAAAACCTCCGAGTAACCGCGCGGCCAGAGGACGAAGATCTTCTCGGGTTTCCGCGCTGCGCCTAGTCCGAATCTTATTACGTACTCGCTTGTCGATCCCCAGCTTCTCTGCCCCCGCATGTACCTGATTTGGGTACCTAGTTCATCGTTGAGCGCCACCCATGCCCCTACTCCGAACCGGTTTAGGTCTCTGGTTCTCAAACGCACGCCGAGCCAGAGGTTAAGAGGCGGCCCCTCGCATTCAAGCACAGTCGGCGGGCCGTCTATGTTGTTGAAAACAATATCGAGGTCCCCGTCCCCGTCCAAGTCCGCCATGGCGGATCCACGGGTGGTCGCCCGGACCGCAAGCCCGGGACCGGCCGACTCGGTGACCTCATAAAAACGTCCTTTCCCGTCGTTCAGAAAGAGCTGATTAGGCTGGCGGTAACCGGGGTTTCCCCGTACCTGATCGGATTGTGGAACCACATGTCCGTTGCCCACAAGAAGATCCAATGTCCTGTCGTAGTTGGCATCCAGAGCAAGCACACACCAACTGACATACTTGTAGCTCGGTGCAGCCAGACCTCTAAGCGAAGTCTCCACCGTGAAAAAGAGCTCTCCCTGGTTCGTGTAATAGGTGTTCGTGTCGTTCTCGAAATTACAAACAAAGATGTCTTCCCAACCCACACCCCGGAAGTCGCCCATCTCCGTTCCCATTCCGGCCTGAGCCATACCGCTTTCGCTGAAGGCCACTCCGCACTCGAACGCCCGATCCTCGACGGTTCCGTCGCCGCGGTTGATGAAAAGGAAGTTCGCAGTGGAGTCATTCGCAACGTAAATGTCGGGCCAACCGTCGCGGTTCACGTCGCATGCAATGGCGCCGAGCCCGTAACCCGGTTCAACAGACCGAAATCCCGCCTTGACGCTCCAATCGCTGAACGTTCCGTCACCGTTGTTGTGATAGAAGATATCCGGCGCCTTCGGCAAACCTATAGGGCCCAC
>CAZGYL010000350.1:0-5792 GCA_964529985.1 uncultured Planctomycetia bacterium
CCGCCTCCTGTCGACCCAGCGCGTTATTTTTCGCTTCCACAACAACAAGCCGTTGAAAGCGTTCCGGGCTACAAGCCTCCACTTGGAGGGGAAACAGATGGAAAAAAGAGGCCCTTCGTCGATTATGTAAAAAAGCCTTCCCCGGGCGGTGACAAGAGCGCTCACGCTTGCGAGTTCTTCGTGGCTCCGCCCCCACTTAGGTCCTGCAATCCATTGTATCCCCCTCGGCGCGGCTATAGTTCGGTCCCGCGCTACAGCGTTGTTGTCAGGGCCGTGGAGGAAGTGGGTCCACTGGTCGGTATCCTCGGGGAAGGGTTTGACGATCTCCTCCCACTTTCCTTTTCTCTGAATGAGCGCTCTGCCGTAAGGAGCAAGCACCCTGAGGATTTCCTCGCGCGGAACGTCAATCCCTTCGGCCACCAGTATCAGATCCACCAGGTTATCTACGTAGGGCAAACCCGGAGCCGTCCTCCACTTCTCCACGACAACGCGTCCCCATAGGTTTCGTGAGAGAAGGGCCTCTTTCACCGCGGCAATGTGCTCTTCCTTCAAGCCCAGGCCGTGCACAAGACCGGCATGCCGCCAAGCTGCTTCAAGAAGTTTGGTGTCGCTTAAACCTATTTGGACTATAAGGCTACGTCGCGCCTGAGTAAGAGCTTTGCGGAGCAAGGGATGCGCAAACCGCTCCGAAGCAGTACTCCCTCCGCCGAGTGCAATGAGAAAAATGAGCGTCAGCCGGACGATTTTCTGAAAGAGCATGGTCATCCTTGCTTTCAGGGGCTCGACACGGATCCCAATTCCTGATAGCACTGGAGTATACGCCGGCTGCGCAAGCAACGGCAAGGGCCCGAGTCCGCCGCGTACCACCGCGCTTTTTTGGAGGACCCAATGCAGGGAAAAAACGTTGCGGTCATAACAGCGTGCTTGTTTCTTTCAGCAACAGGTCTGAGAGGATCCGCTTCTTCCGAACCGCTTATCCTCAAAGCCCGGCTCCAGGTTGATACCGGAAGTGCGAACTCGCTCAAACCACAAGCATGGCGCCCGTGGGGGGAAGGATTTACGCGGGAAGGCCGAATCTTTGTCTGCGACAATTCCGGGAACCCTCGAGCCCAACGCGGCGCAGGACAAACCGTGCATTTGAACCAAGTACAACCCCTTCCCATTGTGGCCGTCGCATGGAGTAAGGCCGAAGCTGTAGGGGGAACTCCCGACAACAATTACGCTTTGTATCTGGACGTTTCCTACAAAGACGGCACGCACCTCTGGGGGCAGACCTTCCGCTTCGCAACAGGCACCCACGACTGGCAGCGGGGGGAGGTGGTGCTGATACCGGACAAACCGATCCGCACGGTTTCCGTTTACCTCCTTCTGCGCGGCCACACCGGGAAGGCTTTTTTCAGGGATCCTGTTTTGAAAGAGCTCCGCCTGCCCGAGCGCGCATGCTTCTTCGACGGCCTTCCGGTTGTTCTGAAAAAGCGGGGTCACAAGGGCTTTTCCGCACGCGACGTCGCCGCCGATTCGGACGTGGTTGCAGCTCCGCTGGAGTCGCTCGGCTTGAAGCTTTCTGTAAAGAAAAAGGAGATTCCGGGTGGATCCCTTTTCGATGTCACTTTGTGCGACACGACGGGCCGCGATCGCGCTGTCACGCTGTACTACTCCTGCCCTGCTCCGCCCGGAGCAGCCGTCACATGGCTCCGCGATCCTTACCAATCCATTCCCGTGGAGGAGCGCAGGGAATACATGTATACAAGCCGTTTTCGAGTCGGCCTGAACGGCCGCCTTTCACGTTATCCGCTCGGAGCTGTGGCAGCCGGCACGCGCGGTGTCTGCATTGCCATAGACATGACCGCGCCCGCGTTTTTCCGCATAGGGTACAACGCTTCGAGCCGGGAGCTTTTCATCGCCTATGACTTGGGATTCGCCCCTGAGAAACCTCAAGCCCACATGCGGTTCTGCAAGTTTGACTTCAAAGCCGATTGGGGCTTCCGAAGCGCTCTTGCACACTACTACAAGCTCTTTCCTAAGCATTTCAAGACCCGGATAAAGCGGCACGGGCTTTGGATGCCTTTTGCTCCCATAAGCAAGGTTCAGGGGTGGAAAGATTTTGGATTCAGGTTCAAGGAGGGCGTGGGCGAAACCGCGTGGGACGACGCTCACGGAATTCTTACTTTCCGCTATACGGAACCCATGACCTGGTGGATGCCTATGCCAGCCCGGCTTCCGCGTACACTGCAGGCCGCTCTGGACGAAGCTCGAAGGCGGGCGGACCGCGGGGACCGGCGCGCCCTTTCTCTTTTCACCTCCGGTTTCCACGACCAGCGCGGCCGCTTTACCGCGCGCTTACTCGATCGCCCGTGGTGCAACGGCGCGGTATGGAGTATGAACTCCATGCCGGGTATCCAGGGGGAGGTAACAGATTTTAAACTCAAGTGGAACCGCGCGATCTTCGAGAGGTATTACGGTTCGAAGCGTCACGGCGACCTCGACGGCGAGTATGTGGACTCAAGCGAGGGTTATGTGACGGAAGATCTTGATTTCAGGCGAGACCATTTCAAAGCCGCACGGACGCCGCTTTGTTTCTCCTTGTATACAAGAAAGCCGGGTATTTTCAAAGGACTTATAGCATTTGAATATGTCAAGGCGCTCAGGGGCAGAGTCCACCCCCTTGGGAAGTTCATGATGGCAAACGGCGCGCCGGGAAGGCTCTGCTGGCTTGTGCCGTACCTCGATGTGCTCGGTACCGAAACCAACTGGAATCCCGGGGGGCGCTGGCAGCCTATGTCCAAGCAGGAGCTTATCTTCCGGCGCGCGCTCTGCCGGGGAAAGCCTTTCTGCTTTCTCATGAATACCCGCTTCGAGCACTTCGGTCCCGACCGGGTCGAAAAGTACATGAAGCGCTGCCTCGCATACGGAATGTACCCCGGCTTTTTCAGCCATAACGCCTCGCAAGGCCACTACTTCAGAAGACCCGAGCTTTACAACCGCGACCGTAAACTTTTTAAGAAATACGTACCGCTTTGCAGGAGGGTGGGGGAGGCCGGCTGGGAACCTGTACCGCTGGCTCGCACCGACAGGCCGGAGGTTCTCGTTGAGCGGTTCGGCAAGCGCTACCTCACCGTCCTGAACGACGCGCCCCGGTCTTGTACATTCACTTTGTCGGTCGAATTCGATCCCCCGCGCTGCAGTGTCGAGCTCTTGACGGGGCGTATTCTTCGGTGGCAAGGCCGCAAGATCACCCTGAGTTTAGGGCCTGAGGATGTAGCGGTGATTGACCTGAAAGGGCGGCCGGCAAAGGCGGTGCATACAAACTGAGCGCCGGGCGGCGGGCCGAGCGGCCGAGGGCACGCGGCACCGGAAGAAAAACGCACATGATTCCTCCGCCGGGGCCTTGACAAGCCGGGGCAGGATCCGGAAGCTATGCGGAAACCGTGTGGAAGGAGGCTCCCCACAGTCGGATCTCCAGGTGCGGGGGCTGCTCCTATAGCGTGTCGTTCGTCCAGGAAGCGGAAGAGTGGAAGGAGGTTTTGAACTATGGCTGAGAAGACCGAGGTCGTTGACACCACCGCAAATCCGGCGCCTCTGGGGTTGCTGGGTTTCGGTATGACCACCGTGCTTCTGAATCTCCACAATGCGGGGATCTTCCCGCTCGGTGCGATGATCCTTGCAATGGGGATTTTTTACGGCGGTATGGCTCAAATCTTCGCGGGCTGGATGGAATGGAAGAAGGGGAACACTTTCGGCACCACGGCGTTCACCTCCTACGGTCTTTTCTGGGAGACCCTGGTTTTTCTGGTGGTGCTCCCCAAGCTGGGGGTCTTTGAGGCTTTCAAGCCCACTGAGACAGCCATGGGTTTCTACCTCTTTATGTGGGGGCTTTTCACTTTCTGCATGTTTATTGCAACGCTCAAGCACAACAGGGCTCTCCAGGTCGTCTTCTTCACCCTGTTTGTGCTTTTCTGGCTGCTTGCCATTCGGGACTGGACCGGGAGCAAGACCATAGGCGTCATTGCAGGCTGGGAAGGCGTTGTCTGCGGCTTTTCAGCGATTTATTTGGCAATCGCCCAGGTCCTTAACGAAACGTACGGTAAAACGGTGCTTCCGGTCGGCTGATCCGCTGGGACGAGACTCGGAAGACCCTCCCCCACCGCTCCTGAGGCGGTGGGGTTTTTTGTTTCCGCCCTCCGGGCCGGGTTTCCGCCGCTTCTGCGGAGTTTTTTGGTGCGCGGGCACGGCCGTTCCGCCGATAAAACACCAAGAGGCAGCAAATGAGATTCTCCTGACATGGTGCGATGGCACAAAGGCGTTTCCTCATACTTCTTCCGCTTAAGGGCTACTACGGCCGGATAGCGAGAGGCCTCGGCGCGGCTCTCGAGGAGAGGAGGGCCGCTGTTGCGTACCAAGCGCTTCCGGTACTCTCCCGCCACCGCTCGCGCGAAGCCGATCCAAAGGCGATAAGCCGGGAGATAGCGAGGTTCGAGCCCACAGACACCTTTACGATCAATGTGCCGAAAGCTGCGCTTCCGATCCCCCCTTCGGTACTTCACCATTGCTGGGTTCAGGACCTTTACGACTGGATCGGTGCGAAGCGCTCAGCCAATGAAAAAGTCTGGATGTGGACCTCGCACTGGTGCCCCCGCTGGGGAGGAACCTTCCTTCCGCCAGCAACGGATTACCATAAGTATTTCAGCCGACCTGAAAGTTATCATGCTGATATCGCGTTCGTAGGGTTTCTGCCCAATGCAACCATTCGAATGCCCGCGAATCCCCAAATCGACAGGGCCCTTACTGCACTCTTCCCTTGTATTCACGAGAAGATCCTTACTGCAGGGGACTACTTCACCGACTGGGACTATGCGAAGTATCTTCTCCGCTACGCGGAACTGCGCACCAACATTTACGTTCACCCGCCTCTTCGCGACACCTTGCTCTATCATATCTGCAACCGCCTCTTGAGACATGTTCAGCGCAAGGAACTCATGGATTTTCTCGTGCCTCTTGCAGAACGCAGGGGCTGGCGCCTTGCTCTCGCCGGCCGGAACTGGGTTCTTTCGCCGCTCTATCGCCCTCACACTCGAGGGTACATAGAACCCGGCCCGCCGCTTGCGCGTTTCCTCCAAGGAGCCAAGGTCGTCCTCCACGTGAACGGTGACACGAATTTCCACGTGCGTGTCTTGGAGTGCATGGGCGCAGGTGCTTTCGTCCTTGCCAAAAGTCACATAACGGACGGCCAGCAAGGGGGCCTCAGGTCGCTTGCCGGTCCGGAAGTGGTCCCGACTTTTGAGGATTTCGAGGACTTGGAGGAAAAACTGAACCGCTATCTGGAGGATGACAAAGCACGGCGTGAGGCGATCGAAAAAGGCGTTACGATCATCCGCTCGTACCACACCTTCGCTAACCGCGTGGATCTGCTTCTAAAAGAAAAACCTCAAAGTCAGACTGCTCTTGCCTGCTCTGCTTCGAACTCATAATCTGAAGGTTGATTCCAATCCCCGTTTTTCCCTTCCGGTAAGAACGGAGGCAACTTATGAAGAGCAGGCAAGGTGGACAAGGCGTCTTGAACACTGTTGTTCTATTATCTTTGGTTGCGCCGCCCGTTTCCTCTTTCGCAGCGCTCTCCCAAGAACCGAACACTTGGGTTAAACGCAGTCCGCTTCCCGGGGGTCCGCCCTCACCGCGTTTAGGATATGAAGGGGCCTGTGTGTGGGATACCAAACACCATCTCTTGATACGCTACGGAGGTCACAACCAAGGAGGAGGAGGCGCGCAGTACTGAGAGGTCTGGACATTTGATC
>CAZGYL010000351.1:0-5770 GCA_964529985.1 uncultured Planctomycetia bacterium
GCCGATTCGTCCGGATTTCCAATTAAGGCATAAGCCTGAAAGCCCGGATACAGCGGAGCCCCGCAGGAAGTAGGACATTCCATATCCCGCGTAGTAGAGGGCATCCCTTGAAACCGGGGTTTCAAGCAGAACGGCCTCTTTCCCCAAAGAGATTTCTCCTTGCCGCATGAGGCCCTCCTGTCCCCACAGTACGTACCAGTAGGGCGAGATATCAGGAGGTCTGTCCGGAAGCGATCCAATGTCGACCTGCGCGCCCACAGTCAATAAATCCGTCCTTCCATCCCCGTCTACGTCGCGGGCATCGACTATTGTACCTATGGGCTTTTCCGGGTCCGGCGCCCTAAGTCTTGCAGAAACCTGCTGATCGTCCGTCAGATCGATACGATCGGGAAAATCATCGCGCCACGCAACCGCGACCAGCTCGCCGGGCAGAATTCCGAAAGCGTTTTCACTGCCGTCCCATAGGGAAAAGACCAAATCGGACGCCCCATCGCCGTCTATGTCGCCTGCGATCATCCCGGATACGATCTTATAGCCTTCACGGCCGCAGAAAAACTCACAGCCGAGCCGCATTGCAAGGCGATCGATCGGAACCGAAGGTGTAAAGCCCGCTTCCGGGTATGAAAATGTCCAAGGCAACGTCATCCTTTGCTCCCCGCATTGAAGCGCCAGCTCGACGCTCTGGCCGGGTTTCCCTTCGGGCGCAAGAGCCCCTAAACAAAAAGTACTCCGATAGGTGGCTTCCTTTTGCCGCTCAGAACCAAAGAGAACCTGACAGTCTCGGGAAAACCCGCAGCCTATGACGCGGATGTGACGAATCCCAGGTCCCCGGGCGACCAAAGCGACCGACGCTTCTTCACAGACAGGAATCGGATACGGAACTAAAGATATAATCCACCGCCTGCTTTGTTCCGCTTGCTCTTCCTGGTTCGGAAGCGGCAAGACCAATTGCGACCGAAGGACAAGCCCTTCGCCTTTGAGGACCCAGAAAGGCGCCGAAGGGTTTTCGTCCGTAAAAACTCCCTGAAAAACAGGTTCCGAAGGGCCTATTTCAAGTCGCTCCGGCCGACCGGGTTGCAGGCGGTAAAGTCCGACCCGGCCGCTGCGTTCAGCCGTATACATTCCATATGGGATGGTGCATCCGAATCCCGCAGCACATTCGACGATACCATCGCCGTCTGCATCGGCACCACTGACCCAAGCCGCCTGTGCCGCTCCGCTCCTGTAATCCCATGAAGGATCAGGGGCAAGAACGGTGACGCTACGGCTCTCTTCTTCAAGGAGATCCTTGATGGAGAAGGAATCTCCCGGCCCCCAATTCTCGCCTCCATAGACAACGGCGGCCTGCGATCTCGGCTGCGAAGCCTCGTAAACCACACCGCCTATCTCGGCGCATCCGTCCCCGTCGACGTCTTCGATCATATCCGTGGCTGCGAACCCGGCGATTTCAACACCGTACGTGTACATGGAATCGGAATAAAGTATAGATTTCCCAAAATCCCTCGAACCCAGAATGATCCAGGTCCGAGCCCGGCAACCTCTCCACAGGGCGAGAATGTCAGGAGCAGCAGAACCCATTCGAGTGTCACTCATTGAGAGACAAACGTCGCTCAGGCCGTCCCCGTTCACATCGGCTCCGCCTACAAAAAGCGGGAAGTGCGAGGTACTGCAGCTGATCAAGTTCTCATGCCCGATCCAAAGCAGCGCTTTTCCCTCCTCCAGAAGGTCTTCTGTGGTTGTATTCTCTTCCCAGCTCCTTCCCCCGAAAAGCACGATCATGCCCGCCCTCTCAACGGTCGGCGCCAACTGTAAGAGCCGTATCTGATAGGTGCTGAAGCCGCTGCAGACAGCTGTATCGGAGATTCCATCTCCGTTTACATCTCCTACCTGCGTCACGCAAAAAGTGGGTAACGCGGAAGACCAAAAGAGATAGGGGATAATGCCCGGGGCAAGAATGCGGAAACCCGGGAATTCCTGGCTTGGAACCTCTTCCAGTAGAAATGTCGCACCACGCAAATGTCGTCCCCCGAAAAGAACCACCAGAACCGAACGCCTCTCAGAAAGATCTTCGCCGATCCAACTCGGTAAAGGAAAGACGAGGTCGGCTCGTCCGTCGGCGTTCACATCCGCAGCACCGAAATGCCACCACTGGGGAATCTCAAAGGCCCATTGGTCGGCTGCGATTCTCGTCTCCCCATCGGGGTCCTCACCCACCAAGATCCGCCCGGCCTCAGACCGGCCGTATACGATACGGAACAGCGGCTCCCCGGGGACGCCGGAGGACGGAAGAAATAAAAAATCCTGTATCCCGTCTCCGTCCACATCTCCGCATGGGCAAGGCCCCGGTGTTTCAGGAGGGGCCACAATGCTGGTAACATGCTGCCGCAAGTGAGGCCAGAGCGATTCTCCGAATGAAAAATCTGCGAGCAGCAAAGCTGTTATCCCCATCACACCGCAAACTTTATGGAGGATCTCAGTCTTCATGGTTCCGGTGCCTCCCAAAACAAACACCGACCGGGTAGGTGCAATCGCCGAGTTCATCCGGGGTCCGGTCGGCTGCACACTGTGTCTCCGTTCCTCCTCCGTCGAAGAGAACGCGCAGTAAAGCCACCGCATCGGATACATTAACAACCCCGTCGTCGGTTACGTCAGCCGCATCCGGGCATTGTAGGCGACCACCGCCGCCGAAAATCGACCGCAGCAAAGTAACCACGTCTCCGAAGCCTGCAACTCCGTCACCGTCAACGTCGCCCCTAACGAAATACGCAGTCCCTGCCTCCTGTAACGTTTCCGAGGACCACCCCGCAAGCGGATAAACAGCGATTTCCCCGTAATCTTCTCCGAGGCTGAAAAGGTCGGGGGTGGTTCGGCCCAGGCGGTACTTAATTGCAAAGGCGCGTATGCCCGGCAATGGAGGCGTCACCGGTTCAACCAAGTACGCTTCCCTGAAAGGCGGCAAAGCCCGCGTCCAACTCAACCGTGCTGGATCGTCTACCACGACTTTGCGCCCTGCGCACTCAATGCGTGCCCATACGGGAATCCTTAAAAAGTCCCCCACTACACGTTCCAAAATCACAAGAGAGTCCAGCGGTCCTCCTTTAAAGTTGACCCGCTGGAGCCGGTAGCGCACATTTGAAGCGCAAATTGCTGTGTACTTCCCTTCCGGCGAGCAAACGGAAATACTTTCTGCAGTCAATGCCCCGGGGCCCCCATACGTACCATATATTGTAACTCTCTCCTCAATGCTTTCCGCCTCAACGTTAAAGTCTTCGGCCTTCTGTTGCAAGCGGCAGCTTATGAACGCATAACCGCCCGCCCATTGCGAGATATCAAATCTCAACGAAGCCTCGCCTTGCGAGGTACAAATGATTTGCTTTTCTCCGGGGCCGATCGTCAGGTTCGCAACCCAAGTCTCGATCGGACCGCCGGGATAAGGAGGAAGTCGAAGCTCGCGTTCCGCAAAACGAACCGTGATCTTGTTTCGGTGGTACCTCACAATATCGTTTCTTGCCGTGGGCAAGGTCACAAATACCTTCCCCGGTAAGGAGAACCTGAGCGAATCGGCGGCCCTCAAGAGCCGCTGACTCCCGCCGGGCAGAAACGGCCTGACCTGCTTGATCCTCAAACCGCCGTCCGAGCCGACCTTGAATTCCACATCCCAAAGGACCAGCTCCCGAAGCAATCCAGGCAGCGAATCATGGGAATCGGCCAACGATTTGAGTACGTGCCCGAGCTGTATCAGGACATCTTCATCAAGTACATATCCGTCGGGGACCAGGCTCGAACGTTGAGCACGGACAATGGTGAATCCCCTTTCCCCATCGGGTGCAAGTATATCCACTTCCGGGTAAACCCCCGGCTCCGGCCGCACTACACTCGCCTCCCCGGCCTGAACCGAAATGAAGAAGCGCCGGTCATTCGGATCGTTCGGGTTTCCGGTCAAAGCCACTCCGTTCGCCCGCTCATTGAGAAAGGCCGGACTGACCAGTATCCCCATACGGATCTTTTCTTCGGGTATTCCGTACCACCAGCGCTCTTCCCAAGCCCGGTCGTTCCAAAGGCTCGCCCAGACTTTACGCAAGGCACGACCCAACGAGCGCTCCTTGCTTTCCAGAGGATCACACAGGCAAGGACCCTGAGAGTCCGAATCAAGAGAATCAGCGGGGCACGCCGAAGTCGAATCGTACAAACCCGCCCCCGGAAACAGTACGGAGTCCTCGGCGTTGGACGAGGAACGAAAACGAAGCTTTACCAGGGTCGATCCAAAAACTTCCTCCGCTTTTCTCGCAACAGCGTCAAGAAGCTCGGCGTCAACATACGTCCGATTGCGAATTATCGAACGCAATCGAGCCAACACACCTCGCCTGTACGATCTGTCGGCGATAAAACGAGGATCACGGTTTATTCTCAGAACGTATTCCCAGAGGTTTAAACCCTGCACAGGGCTCCGATTCTTCTCCAAGAAAGACCGGAACCAGCCAAAAGGTATCCCAAATCCCGGAACGCGGTTCTCGGGCGGTATCGCCTCATAAAGTCGCGCAAGGTGCGCGAACTTGCCTCCAAACCTCTCAACCGGGAAACTTCCGGCCGCTTCAGCGAGACTCAAGATCTCTTTGGAGTCGACAGGATCCTTCATGGCCGACGCAAGAGGTCGGCGCGCGGACAATTCCCTTGACACAACCTCCAGGGGGCAGTCTTCAATCTTCCACCCGGATGGGCCGGCGGTGAACCGCACGGCCTTGCCGTCCAAACGCACGAACGTTTCGTCGTCCCAGGCACCGGGAATATAAACGTTCGGGATACCCTCCCGCCGCGCAAGAAGTCCCACATGGGCGAAGAGGATCTGGGGTTGTGCCGTTATTACCCCCGCAACAGGGGTATCAAACAGGAAGGGCACCTCTCTCAGGACAACAAGAGTTTCGCGCCCGATTTCGCTGCGGCGGACCGAATCGCGCCATTCCTCCAGGGTGAAGCGCCTCAGGATTCCGTAAGCGACCCCGGGTGAATAGCAAACGTACCTTTCGACGCTGGAGCAGTCCCCTCGCCTGTCTATGAGCACGAATTCAAAAGGCGGGGTTCCTTGTGCGATTCCATACCGCTGGAGGTCTTCTTCTTGGAACGCAAGAATGAGCTCAGCGAAGTGAACGTGTTTCTTGATTTCCACTCTGGCCGAAAGTATATCTTCGATGGTCCTCGAAAAGTAAAGATCCCAGGGAAACCACAAAAGCAGCGTGTCTGAATCCCCGCCCGGGATGTGGGCCAAAACAAAATGCAGGGCCTGAAATTCAGTGCCGAGCCCGAATGGTCTTAAACCATAGAGGTCCCAAGCGACGCCCGGCATACAGTTTTGCAAGGCCAGCTCGTGATCTCCCAATGCCGCGGAAACGAATAACGGTCCCTGAAAAGGAAGCGAATCACTGAGGGGGTAGAACCCTCCGACTTCGGTCCAACAATCCCAGCTTCGAGCAAATGCCTCAAAATCGGAACGCGTGTAAAGATCTTCCTTGCATAATTGCTCGTTAACGCCGATACCGGCCGGGATTCCTTCATGCCCCCAGGTAAAGAGACACACCAAGACGATCCGGAGGAATCCGCCGCAAACCGACCTCTTCATGATTAAGCCTCTTCGGGGGAACCCGCAAACACGGGTTCTCCTAATCAATATAAGTGCATTGACCCTGGCCGGGGGGCGCTGAGGCACACAGCTACGTGCTAATATATATGACCGTGCGTAATTCGTAGACACCCTTTCGACGCTGGGTGCCCGCAT
>CAZGYL010000352.1:0-5744 GCA_964529985.1 uncultured Planctomycetia bacterium
CCCCTCTTGGGGTTGAACCACGACCGTATCCGGGCCTTGCAGGCAGCCCACTCCGTGGATCACCTTCACGCCGTTTTGCTTAAGCAGGCTCCCCACGCCGGCCGACAGCCTTCGGACGACTTGCTCCTTGGCTTTCATCAACTTAGCCGTGTCAACCGAAAGCTCTCCTGTGCTGATCCCCAGTTGCTGAAGCTCTTTGGCGCGGCCCAAGAAATCCGCTGCATGCAGGAGCACTTTGGTTGGAATGCAGCCTCTGTTCAGGCAGGTTCCACCTAAAGCCTTGTCTTTCTCAACGACGGCAACGGAAAGGCCGATCTGCGCGGCCCTAATGGCTCCTACGTATCCACCCGGTCCTGCACCGATTATCACCAAATCATAGCGATCCACGGACGACCTCCTTTTCCTGCGAAGATAGCACGAACGAAAGAACAGGCAGCCGGCGGCCCCGCCGCCTTCCCGCCGCGGGTCCCTCGCGCTCCGACCTTGTCGGGGGCCCCGGAAGGGGGCATTATAAGCATTCCGTCCCTCGGATCCATGCGCCTGAGGGCCGGACGCGGTTTGAGCGATTTACCGAAACCATACCTACGCGGAGGAAAAGCCATGCGTTCGGATGAAGTGAAAAAAGGACTCCAGCGCGCACCGCACCGTGGATTGCTTCACGCCGTCGGGCTGGGGCGCGAGGATTTCGATAAGCCTTTTATTGCGATAGCCAACTCATATACCGACGTAGTCCCGGGTCATGTTCACCTGGACCGAGTGGGCAGGATCGTTAAAGAAGCGGTACGCGAGGCAGGTGCTGTACCTTTCCTGTTCAACACGATCGCCGTGTGCGACGGAATCGCAATGGGGCATGCGGGAATGAAATTCTCTCTTCCTTCCCGGGAACTTATAGCGGATTCGGTTGAGACGATGCTCCAGGCCCACCGTTTCGACGGCCTGGTGTGCATACCGAACTGCGACAAGATCATACCCGGCATGCTTCTTGCCGCCGCGCGCCTGAACCTCCCGACGATCTTCGTAAGCGGGGGCCCCATGGCGGCCGGACGAAAGCAGGACGGATCCGCCTGCGACCTGATCGATCTTTTCGAGGGGGTGGGCAAGGTCTCGATCGGGCAGATGAGCGAGGAGGAGCTTGCCGCTCTGGAAACTCTGGCATGTCCGGGCTGCGGTTCGTGCAGCGGGCTTTTTACGGCCAATTCAATGAACTGCCTTATGGAAGCCCTCGGAGTGGCTCTTCCCGGAAACGGTACGATCCTGGCGGTCGATCCCGCCCGGGAAGAACTTTACCGCGCTGCGGGCAGAAGGATCGTGCAGCTTGTAAAGGAGGGCAAAACTTTCAGAGATTTCTTGACCCCTGAAAGCTTTGATAATGCATTCGCCCTCGATATAGCCATGGGCGGTTCCACAAACACCGTACTCCACCTGCTTGCGCTTGCCGTTGAAGGAGGGGTGTCTTACAGCTTGGAACGCATAGGCGCTCTTGCAGGCAAAGTGCCGACGTTGTGCAAAGTGGCTCCCTCAAGTAAGTACCACATTGAAGACGTGAATCGAGCGGGAGGAATGAGTGCGATTCTCAAAGAGCTGAGTTCCATACCGGACTTGCTTCACTTGGAGGCGCCTACCGTATCCGGCCGCACTCTGGGTGAGGTGATCCGCAACGCGGTGATAACGGACACGGAAGTGATCCGTCCCGTCGACCGCGCTTATTCGCCCACAGGCGGTCTTGCGATTCTTTACGGGAATCTGGCTCCTGAAGGAGCGGTGGTCAAGACCGCCGGTGTTGATCCCGCCATGCTGAAGCACACAGGACCCGCTGTTATTTTTGAAAGCCAGGAAGAGGCCTGCGAGGGCATTTTGGGTGGCAAAGTCAAACCCGGTGACGTGGTTGTAATCCGCTACGAAGGCCCGAAAGGCGGGCCGGGAATGCAGGAAATGCTCAGCCCTACAGCCTATATCAAGGGGCGTGACCTGGGAGACAAATGCGCTTTGATTACGGACGGGCGCTTCAGCGGAGGAACGGCCGGCGCGTGCATTGGGCACGTTTCGCCTGAAGCCGCTGAGGGAGGGCCGATCGCATTGCTCAGGGACGGTGATTTGATTCACATTGACATTCCGGCGGGGCTTTTGGAGGTGCGCCTCAGTGAGGAAGAATTGCGCCGCCGCCGCAGCAAATGGCGGCCTCCTGAAGTGCGGACCCGAAGCCCGTGGCTGCGTCGGTACGCTCATTTCGCTCAAAGCGCTTCTAAAGGCGCGGCGTTTAGAGTACCTTAAGGGCTGCCTCGTAGATTTTTTGAAGCGTTGCCGTTCCAGCTGCCGGGAGGTGAGCCGTTATGGCGGAAAGCCGGGAGACGGGCGGCGGCCGCAAGCCCCTTGTAAGCCGCCGGGAACTTGAAGCTTTGTTGCGCGATCCTGAAGACCGTCCTTCTTCGGTGCTTCTTGTTTCCCCTTTCGGAGCCGATCGGGAAGAGCTCGGCCTTGTGCTTCAGGAAAACGACCGTCGGCTTCTTGCATGCTCCAGAGCTTCGGAAGCACTCTCGGTAGCCGAGCGGCGGCCCGCAGCGGTTGTCCTGGCTTCTGAAGTTTTGGCGGCGGAACCCGGTTCTGTGGAAGCTCTACGCGCTTCCTGGCCCGGAGTCCCGGTCTATGTACTTGCGGACGAACTTGAGAGTATAAACCTGCGGTTGGAGCCGCCGTCGGGAGTTTGGCTTCGCAGCGAAGCCCCGCGGCTTCTCTCAGCCCTTCTGAAAGACGAAGCATCGCTGCTTGAGGAAGAAGGCCGGGGGGCGTCCGAGGTTTCAGAAATTCAGGCCTCTTTGGAAGAACTTCTCGCCCGGGGAATCGATGCGGCTGCGTACACAACCTCGGAAGAGGGTTCTTTTATGCTCGTCTGCAGGTGGCGCGAGCCTTGGGCGGAAGCCGCTTTGGGTTGGCTCCTGCGCAATGCTCTCTCTGCTTGCAGGCACGAAGCGCCGAAACGGTTGGATACGGCCTTCGGTGTTGTGGAGGTCAGAGAATCGCCCTCGGGGGGGAAGGTTCTCTTGTTTACCTTCAAGGAGGAGGCGAAGGCCGTCGGAACCGCGAGCGGAGGGAGTGTGCCTCGTTCGGGATCTGTTTTGCCTTTTGAAAGCTTTCTCAACGAGCTGGGGTCACCTCTTTCGGACCTGACCTATGTGGCTGTAGCCGCCCCTTTGACTAAAACGAAGTTGGAGGCGTTGCTTAAGCGCGGGGCTTTTGCAGCCCGGGAGCCTTCGGGTGCGTGGGTTCTCGCCGTGGTGCTCGAAGAGGATACGGACCCCCAACGTTTTTTCCAGGAGCTTTTTGGCGGAGAACCTGCGGTGCTTTGGGCTCCGCTTGCACGTATCGACGACCCGGGTGCATGGATTTCCCGCCAAAGCGGGCGTCTGGCTGATCTGCGGCTTGCGGGTGTGAAGGGTTGTTTCAGCCTCAACCGATAATGCAAAGGCCTTCTTTTTTTCGGTGTAGCGATAAAGACGGCATTATGTGTTGAAAGCGACGTTTGAGCGCCTTTTGTGCCGATAAGAGGGCCGGAGGGCGGCCTAAGTGCTGAGGGCGCGTTTGCCCGCGTTGGTGAAGGGGGTATACTTCGACAACGGAAGAAGGGTAAGACGATCCGGCCGTAAGGATCGATTGCAACGGGGAAGTACTCCCTGAATGCTGAAAATGGCTGTTTTCAAGGTGAGAAATCCGCCCGGGGGGCCGAAGGGGTTCGCTATGGTACACCTGCGGAAAATCGCCTGTGTTTTTCTTTGTGCTGCCTGCTCGTTCTCCGTTGTATTCCTCTCCGGCTGTGCAAGCGGGGAGCTCGCCCGGAAAGAGCAAAAAATAGCTGAACTTTCCCAGCAGTGGGAACGTGCTGAAAGGCAGCTCAGCAGCGCGGTTGCGCGCATAGCCGAACTGCGGCGCGCATTGAAAGCCGCCCAGAGTGAGGCTGCGACGTTGCGGCGCAAACTCGCTACCACAACCGAAGCGTTGAAAAAGACTCAGGTTGAGCACACCCGCCTTGCTGCAAAGGTGAAAGGACTTGAAGAAAAGAACTACGACTTGGAGATGGCTTACGGCAGCTTGACGGATCAGATCGTCTCGCTGCGACGGGCCCTTGCAAAGAGCAAAGAAGAACTCGCCCGCACGAAGAAGGATCTCCAAGCGGCTCAGACGCGTATGGTGGAAGAACGGCGGCAGCATACCAAGGCCGTCCGGAGCCTTGAAGATCGCCTCAAAGAGGCGACCGGCCGTGCGGATTCCTTGCAGAAAAAAGTAGAAGGACTTCAAGCGCGGCTCCAAGCCGTTACAGCGGAGAAGCAGAGCCTGGCGCGCCGTGCAGCGCAGATCCCGGGACTTCAGCGGAGGATCGATCAGCTGACCAGAGAGAAGGGAAACGCCGAGAAGGCGCTTAAGAAAAAGGAGCAGGAACTGGTTTCTCTGCGCACTCAACTTGAGCAAGTCTCGGTGGCTGCCCGCTCCGCAGGCGTCAGGGTTCCGGAAGCCGTGCGGAAGGCCGACGATTGGACGGTCCTGAAGCGCTTGGCTGAAACCCGCTTTGAGGCCCTGAAGACCGGAAGCCTGAAATGGGATCGTGTTGATTTCCTCTTCCTGGGTGCCGGATTCCTGGTGCTTTTCTTTCTGGTGAATACTCTGGTTATGGCTGTCAGGCTGGTGCGCGGGAGACGCGGCGGGGAGGTTGCTGCGACCACGGATGCCGGCGGAGAGGGGGATCTCCCCGAACCTGAGCCCGAAGAGGAATGGACGAATGAGCTTGACAGGCAACTTGAGCCCCTGGAGGAGGAAGGACCTGCAGCTCAAGAGGGAGACATCGAAGAGGCCACGGTTCGGCTCAAGCAGGCCGAAGTCCCCAAGCCGCCCAAGCCGAGCGCGCCTCCAAGCATGCCTCAGAGGCAAGTCCAGCAGCCCAAGCCCGCGCAACCGAGCGTACGGCGTAAGAAGCCCGCTCCCGCACCGCAGGCGGCCGACGACGAGCGTACCGAGATTCTCACTCCGGCAGATATCCTGGGTGCCTTGGGAGGCGAAGGCTCACCGAAGAAGCCTGCGGCTCCAAAGACCTCGGCAGGAACGGGTAAGCCCAAAGCCGAGGGGGCTGCACCCAAAGAGCAGCTGCTTGACGATCTGAAGAAGATAATCAACAAGAAGTTCGACGAGCTTCTTCACGGCTGATCCGATCCGAGGCGTTCGCCTTTTTGCCGCCTTAAAGCGCCGAGGTAACCGAGTAACGGTACCACAACCAGAGTAAGGAAGGCGGCAAGCGCGAGGCCTCCGATCATGGCGGCTCCCATGGCGACCCGCACCTCTGAGCCGATTCCCCGGCCCAGGGTAAGAGGCAGCATGCCTGCAATTGCAGCCAGGGTCGTCATTACGACCGGCCGCAGGCGCTCCACGGTGCCGCTTACCGCCGCTTCAAGAGTTTTCTTTGGTACCGGAACGCACCGATCCGATATCGCGTAGATAACACCGAATTTGTTTTTCGTTACGGACCTCAAGGGCGAGCAAATCCTCCAAGCGCTGAACGTCGCCGCTGTAGGTGACCGTAAGCTCTGAGCCCGCCTCGCGTACGTGGCCGGCGGGTATTTTGACGTTGCGCAGTTTATATAGGCGTGCATGATTCGTAGAATCTTATTCTGGTTTGTGGTCAAGACAGCGAAAGACCTATGTGGTGCGTAAGGTTTTGGGCAGGCGCCTCTCAGACAAGAGTCGGAAGCGTTCAGGTGAAC
>CAZGYL010000353.1:0-5743 GCA_964529985.1 uncultured Planctomycetia bacterium
TATCTGGAAAGTTTCCTGCGCTGTGCACTCAGTATTTGAGTGCTTTGGGGTTTTCGGTCGTGAACCAATGCGGTTGTTTCGGCGGTGCTTTCAGTCGTGGGAAGCGGGGGGAGCCTGCATACCGGCGACTGCAAAACGCACCATTCGCTCGGACAAAGCCCTGGTGTCTTCAAACGTACAGAGGCCCTTCGTGTAACGGGTGATTCTGCTTCCGACCATAAAAGGGTGCAGCAGAGATCCGATCACAAAGTGTAGGCGCCAAAGGATTTCCTCAGCAGTAAGTTGGGGCAGCAGGCGAGAAAGGGCTTCCATGAAGCGGAGGAGCACCTCCTCGAACTGCCTGGCGCAATGGTCGAAGATTTCTTCGAGCGGCTCGGCGTAAAGCCTTCCCACCAGGCGCATGAAGGTGTCACGTTTCGCCGGACTCTTAGGTGCAAGTGAAAACGAAGGCTCAATGAACGCCCTGAGAACGGCCTCAACTGTTGGGGTGTTTTTGAGACAGGCTGAAAGACGCTGGAGGCGCTCTTCGTTTACAGGCCTGAGCCTCCGGTCGACCACGGCTTTGAAGAGGTTCTGCTTGCTTCCGAAATGGTAGCTTACGGCGGCCAGGTTCACAGCCGCCTCTTGGGTCAAGGCCCGGAGCGAGGTACCGGCGAACCCGCGCTCGGCGAAAAGACGTTCTGCTGCGTCCAAAATGCGGTTTTTGGTGTCATCCATGGTTCTCTCAGGCTCAAGAGGCTTCGCAAGTCCGCCTGGGCGCGGCGGACTGCAGGCTGCTGCGATTTCATATAAACGTTTGTTTGAATCTTACGCGATTCCCCCCGGCAAAACAAGCTTTTCGGCGGAGGGCGCCCAGGTCCTCTTCCCGCAGGAGCCCCCGTCCCACTATACTCACGTTGCTGGAACCTGTTGTTTGATCTTGCTGTGGCTTGAGAGGCCCTTGTGAGGCTGACCTGCTGTGAGAAAAAGGAGACAACCATGAGAAACTTCCTGAAACTGCTCAGCCTGTCTCTGGCCGCCGTTCTTGTGGCTTCGCCACTGTGGAGTGCTCCGGGAGGGAAGAAGATTAAGGTCTTGATTGTGACAGGTCATGACGTGGGGGCGCATAACTGGAGAGCGACCACGCCTGTTGAGCGGGCGAATCTTGAAAAGACGGGCCGCTTCGAGGTGCGTGTGTGCGAAGACTACGGCATTTTTGAATCCTCCGCGATCAACAAGTATGACGTGATTGTGCTTAACTACGGGTTTTGGCACGTGCCGGATCCGCCGCCTCATGCCAAGAAAAACCTGCTTGACTTCGTGCGGAATGGAAAAGGCCTTGTGGGGCTGCATTTTTCAAGCAGTTCGTTTCAAAGCTGGCGGGAGTACGGTGATTTGTTGGGAAGAAGGTGGGTTCGGGGAGTTTCAGGCCACGGCCCGCGCCTGACCTTCACGGTTAAGATCACAAAACCTGATCACCCGATCATGAAAGGGATCAGCGATTTTCAAGTAAACGACGAGTTGTACTCCAAACTCCAAGGCGACGTACCTATAACGGTTCTTGCTTCAGCCTACTCGGATTTCAGCAAGAAGGTCGAGCCTCTTATCTTTGTGTTGAAGTACGGAAAAGGACGGGTGGCACGTAACGTGCTCGGGCACGATGCCGCGGTGCGCAAGAACCCGAATTATCAAAGGATTGTGGCCCGCCAGGTTGAGTGGGCTGCAACCGGCAAGGTGACGCTGCCCTGAGCAATCACCCACTTGGGCCTTCAGCTTATTCCTTGGCTTTCGGAAGTGCCGGAGGCAATCCGCAGACCCAAGCACAGCCGCGTCGGAGGAGTTCTCCCACAGCCGGAACGCTCAGGGCCTTAACGTCGTGGCCCAGAGGCGTGTGAAAGACGCGCCCCTTGCCGTACGTGAAGACAAACGCCATGGGATAGTAGCGGCCGTCTACCTTGGACTTCGCTCTGGCAAGGAGCTCAATAGGCCTTTCACCGGCAAGGCACGTGTACAGCTCGTCGTTCGTTTCAAAGTCGCTCAACCCCTGCGTTACAGGATGGTTGTGATCGACTATCTCAACGCGGAAGGGACCGCGCGGATCGTGCGGCCGCAAGTTGGGATCCCAAACCCGGCCCGCCAAATTTCGGAACTCAGGCCAATCACCGAACGCACCGCATGCGAAGTGAATCAACACAAGCCCTCCGCCTTCAGAGACGAATTTCTTGAGCCTTGCACGCGCTACCTTACCCGGAGCCGGGCACTTCCAGTTCATGAAGTGAAGCACAAGGGCGGAGTACCTTTTTGGATCAAAGCGGCCCAAAACCTCAGGATCGCTTACCATGTCGACATAAAGACGTGGATCGGAAAGCAGGATCCGTGTAACAAGAGGCGCTGTGAGTCGCCACTTGTGACCGGGATAGTCGATGCCCGTTACAACAAGAACCCGCCGGAAGCTCTTAGCTCCAGGAGCCGCTTGGCCGTCCGGCCCGAACCAGGCAACGACACACAGCGATACAAAAAAGGCTGCAAGAGAAATAAGAAACCACCTGCTCGTATTTCGCTTCGGCATTGGTAATCCTCTTTTCGCGGGAAGCTCTTTTTGCAGTAACCGCAAGAACAAAGCCAACGGCCGGCAACCTGGTATTATACGGCGCCCCGGCCCGGTGGGCAGGGGCAATGATTTGGGTGAACAGTCTTTCATTTCCGGGGCTCTCTTAGCTTTTTCCTTATGCCTCCTTTACCTGGGAAACCGGCAGGCTGCGTCTCTGAGCGCTCGACTTTCAGGCCGACAACATGTTGCCTTCTCACACCTTGCGATTTCGGACGGGTCCCGTGCCCGAGAACTTCACGGCGGTCGTGAGGCGGGAGCGCCGCGGGCACCAATTGAGCTCACTTCCAGTGCAGGTAAAATCGACTGGTGCGGCGCAGAAAGGCTCCCCGCAATGGAGGGAAGCGGGTGGTGCGCGTAGCGCTTACTTTATGGGAACAAGAGGAGCGCAATATTTTGCCGTTCCGCTTGGCTTAGACAACTAAATAAGCTGTTTAAATCGTTCTTGCAAAGGGGTAGTGACACGGTCCTGAGACCACGCTAAGATCAGACGTTTTCAGGACGCCTGGTGTTTGTTGAGCGTTATGGCTCAAGCAGGCGTACGCCAAAAGAGTTTTGGACTTGAGAAAGAGAATGACGGCACCACTCCCGCGGATACAAGGAGGTTAAACCATGGCTAAAGCGTATCGGGCGGCTTTTCTTCTGGCACTTGCAGGGCTCTCTCTTACTTGCTTTACCTCGTGTAACGGCGGAGGCGGAGGAGGGGGTGCCGCGCCACCTGCTTTGAGTGCTCTGCCTCATGAGGTCTATCTTCAGTTCGATGGGCAATCCGACGTTGTAACCGTTACACCCGGCGCTCCCTGGCAGCCTTCAGGTGATGCGTTTACCTTCGCCGTGTGGATCAATCTATCTTCATGGGGAGGCGGGGGCAGAGGTACGCTGGCTGCGCTCGGTGACGCTTTGGCTCTTGTTGTTTCGGAGCAGACACAAGGACTGCGTCTTATTTTCAACGGCACGCCTTACGATTCCGATCCCTCGGTTCTTTCGCTTGACACTTGGCACCATGTAGCCGTTGTATACGATAACGGGAATCTCACTTTTTACGTCGACGGGCTGGAGGCCGGCACCGTACAAGGGCTGAGCGGAGATATCGCCGGCATTCCTACATTGTTGTTCGGGCGAATGCTTGGGGATCCCGCCTACGCGTTTGACGGCGGTATGGATGAGATTTGGCTCGTTGAGCGTGCTCTGTCCGCTTCGGAGATCGACAGCCTTGCTCGAAGGACGGCCGATCCCGCAGGCGCCGGCGTGGTTCTTGCTCTTTTCTTCGACGCAGGGGCGGGCCAAGAGGAAAAGGATCAATCGCCTAACGGAAACGATGCTCTTCTGGGCTTTACTCCCGAGCGCGAGCGGGAGGATCCCACATGGGTAGTGGGCGGCAATCCGGTTAATCTTCCGCCGGTTGTGTCGGCAGGGCCGGATCAAACAATAACAATGCCGCCTGACGATACGGTTACGCTTGCAGGTTCGGTTCTCGATGACGGCCTGCCGAGCGATCAAGTCACCGTGAGCTGGAGTGTGGTAAGCGGCCCTGGGGATGTTTCCTTCAGCCAGGCCTCATCTCCAGAAACAACCGCGACATTTCAGCAGCCTGGTCTTTACGTGCTTCGGCTTACAGCCGATGACGGAGAACTGGAAGCCTCTGATGATGTCATTGTCACTGTAAATCCAGCTTCCGACCAACCTCCGCAGGTTACGATCACAAGCCCCGCATATGGAGATGTGCTGAGCGGAGAGGTCGCGATCAGGGCCGAGGCTACAGACGACGTGGCCGTAACGCAGGTCGAATTCTTGCTCGACGGTAACTCGCTCGTAGTGGATTCAGAAGCACCATATGAGACGGGCTGGGACACAACCTCGGTTGACGACGGCCAGCATACAATAACTGCAATTGCAACGGATACAGGAGGCAATAAAGCAACTCAGACTATAGCGGTTATCGTTCAGAACGGAGCTAATCAGGCACCTATCGTGCGTATCTTGGAGGTCGTCCCGAGCGACACCGTCACGTTGCCCCAAAGAACCGTTACTCTGCGTGGACAAGTGTCCGACGACGGGCAACCGAGCGGTTCCGTTACGATAACGTGGACTATGGTGCAGGGCCCGAAGCCTGTATCTTTCAGCCGGCCCGACCACCAGGAAACGGAAGCCACGTTTTCCAAGGCCGGCACTTATACTTTGAGGTTGAGCGCAAGCGACGGGCAACTCGAAGGCTGGGCTGAGGTTGTCATAACCGTAAATCCGCCTTCAGAGCCTAATCAAGCGCCTGTTGTCGACGCCGGCCCGAATCAGAGCATCGTTTTCGGAGATG
This sequence comes from uncultured Planctomycetia bacterium, assembly GCA_964529985.1. Taxonomy (GTDB): domain Bacteria; phylum Planctomycetota; class UBA8108; order UBA8890; family UBA8898; genus CAZGYL01. The sequence continues at coordinate 4,899 of CAZGYL010000353.1, forward strand.
CGGTGTCACTCGATGCTACGGTTACGGACGACGGCCTCCCGGGTCTGCCTCTTACGTACCAATGGACGGCTGTAAGCGGGCCCGGTACGGTTACCTTCGCGGACCCGAGTGCAGAAGATACAACCGCAAGTTTCTCCGAGCCCGGCGAATACGTACTTCGCCTTACGGTGAGCGACTCGGATCTTGAAGGTTCCGACGAGCTGACGGTGCGCGTCAGGGCATTGGATCACATAGTTGTCGAGCCTGCGGAAGTAACGTTGGGTGCGGGCGAAACCCAACAGTTTACAGCCACAGGTTACGACCAATACGGTGATCCTCTTGATTTCACCCCTTCGTGGACTGCAAGCAGCGGAACCATAACGCCCGACGGCTTATACACCGCAGGCACCAGTCAGGGGACATTTACTGTGAACGCAATAGGTCTGGGGCCGTCCGGGCCTGTTATCGGCACCGCTACGGTTACGATCACAACAAACACACCGAAAGCGATTTATCTGGATTTCGACGGCCTTGATGATTACGTCCAAATTTCGGATTCCGACGATCTGGATCTCACCGGAGGGGCATTTACCATAACCGCGTGGATCAATCCTGCAGGTTGGGGTGAGAACGACCAGGGGCGGATAGTTGATCACGGAGGCGGCAGCTCCGGTGAAGAGGGAGGTTGGACGCTGCAGCTCTACGGGGATATCGAAGGACTCATGGTACAGATCCAGAACCGCTCGGGCTCGATAGGCGCCCGTTCGGATCCGGGGGTGATTCAGCTCAATTCCTGGCAGCATGTAGCTGTCACGTTGAGCTCAGGAGTCATTCGGTTTTACGTCAACGGTATTCTTTCGGGCGAA
>CAZGYL010000354.1:0-5731 GCA_964529985.1 uncultured Planctomycetia bacterium
CTGCGGCTTTGTTGATTTCAGGTGCTTGTCGGGCTCAAGGGGGGTCGCGCGAGAGCCGCCCTCCCCGGGTTGCCGGATCCTTTTATCCGGCCGACCCCTCGGAATTGCGGGCCATGCTGGATCGTTTTCTCGCTGAGGCACCTCGATTTGAGTGCGTGAATCGTCCCATAGCTCTGATTTGTCCTCACGCCGGATACGTTTATTCGGGGATTTGTGCGGGTAGGGCGTATGCGACCCTGCGGTATGCGTCGGGCGGGAAGGGAGTGATCAAGAGAGTGATCGTAATGGGACCCAGCCATTATGTGCCTTTGAAGGGAGTAGCTCTTCCCGGGTACCGCTATTTCCAGACCCCGCTCGGAGCTGTACCGGTTGCAGTTGATATCGTTGAAAAGTTGAAAAGTAAACCTTTGTTTTCCGTGCCCGAAGGAACGCTCGGGCCGGAGCATTCGGTTGAGGTGCAGATTCCCTTCCTCCAGAGGGTTCTGGGGAAATTCACGTTACTCCCGCTTGTTGTGGGATCGCTTCGCGACGGCCAGTTTGAAACCGTTGCGGAAGCTCTTTCACCCTTCGTTGATGAGCACACCCTTGTGGTTGCGAGCTCCGATTTTACTCACTTCGGGTACCGGTTCGATTTCGTCCCTTTCCGCAGCGGCATCAGGCGGAGGATAAAGGAGCTTGACTTCGGCGCTCTGAAGCGTATCTTGGCGGTTGACCGGAAGGGCTTTACCGAGTACATAAGCCGAACAGGTGCGACCATCTGCGGTCGCCACCCGATCGGCATACTGTTGGCGCTTCTGGAGAAGCGTGGCGGGAGCCGAGGCGTACTGCTGTCGTACATGTCGTCGGGGGACCGAACAGGCGCTCTTTCGGATGCCTGGATCCTCCGACAGGGTAGCGTAAGTTACGCCGCCGTGGCTTTTGTGCGCGGCGGCCCAGCGAAGGTTAAGGTGGAGCCCTTGGATCTTTTGCCTCACGACAAACCGCTTTCGAAAGAGACCCGATCTTTCCTGCTCAAGCTCGCGCGCTCCACCATACAGCGTTATCTTGCAGGCCAGCGGTACCGCGATCCTTCAGGGTACGTGGATCCGTCCGAATTGCCTGAAGAAACCAAGTACAGGGCCGGCGCGTTTGTAACTCTGAAAAAGGGGAACATGCTCCGCGGGTGCATAGGCTCTATTTATCCTTCGCAGCCTCTGTGGGAAGCTGTTGTGTCGAATGCCATTAACGCAGCGGTGAACGATCCTCGTTTTCCGCCGATGCGCCCGGAGGAATTGAAGGAGGTTTGGATCGAAATTTCAGTCCTTACGCCTCCGCGGGAGATTCAAGGACCTGAGGCCTTCCAAGTAGGACGTCACGGAATCATTCTGGAGAAAAACGGACGGAGAGCTGTTTTCCTTCCTCAAGTTGCTCCTGAGCAAGGTTGGGGCAGAGAAGAGACGCTGGATCACCTGTCGCTCAAGGCGGGCCTGCCTCGAGACGCATGGCGCGAAGGGGCCCGCTTTTGGGTTTTTGAGGCTCAGGTGTTCGGCGAAAAAAAACACTGAACCATAGGGGCCCGGTACTGTGCGCCGGGCGGAGCTTCCGAGAACTGACATGGGTTCAGAACGTTTCCCGGGAGGCGGCGCATGGGGGACGGCTTTCGCCACGCTGGCACTGGGGGCCGCCTCTTTGTGGGCCCAGGTTGTCGTGGTGAGGGGTGGGCTGGTCGCGTTCGGCGGCAACGAGCTTGTGCTTGCCTTTCTCTTCGGGTGGTGGCTGTTTGCAGTGGGTACCGGCGCCGTATGCGGCGGATTGTGTGCGCGGGCGCACTCCGGGCGCATTGAACTACACCTCGGCTTTGTCCTTTTGTTGTTCGCCGGTGTTTTTTACGGTGATTTTCTTCTGGCACGCGGCTTGAGGGCCGTGGTCGGCCTTCCGGCCGGCCAGGTTCCCACGCTTTCCCAGATCGCTGCAGGCACCGCCCTGTGCACCTGCCCCGTCAGTTTCTTGGTTGGATTCTCTTTTCCTCTCTTGGCTGCAAGCAGGCGCAGGTTTGCCGTCGGAACCGGCGAAGTTTATGCTCTTGAAGCGCTGGGAAGTCTCGGCGCCGCTTTTGTCGGAACTTATCTCTTCCTTGCATGGGGAAGGGAGGAGTTACTTGTTTTCAGCGGAGTTGCTCTTCTTCTTGCTGCAGCATGGTTTGTTTTGCCGGGACCGGTGTTGCGCCGGGCGGCGGCGGCGCTTGTTGCAACTTGGTGTATCTTGGGGCTTGTCGATCTGCGGGTTTTGATTCAGCGCGGCGATGCACTCAGGTGGCACGGACTGCTTAAGGGATTCCGCTTGCTCGAAGGCGCTGAGACCCCTTACGGCAACCTGACGGTTCTTGGAGGCCTCGGGCAATATCAATTGTATTTGAACGGGCGCCTTGCTTTTGCATTTCCCGACCCGGTCGCCGAGGAAATCGAAGCCCATACGGCTGCAACCGAGAGCCCGCACTTAAAGCGTGTCGTGATTGTGGGCGGGCGCCCGGGTCTTGTGCGCGAATTTGCGAAGTATCACCTCGACGAACTCACAGTGGTCAGAATGGATCCTGCGGTTCAACGCTTGGTTGAGCCCTATTTGGACGAAGCGACGCGGAAGGCATTGAAGAAGGCGACCTACGTTATAGAAGACCCCCGCCAGTATGTTCGGTCGCGGCCCTCCGGATCCTGTGATCTTCTCGTTTTGTCCTTGCCTCAGCCGAGTTCCGCGGGACTAAACCGGTTTTATACGGTGGAGTTCTTCCGGGAAGTAAAAAGGATTCTTGCGCCTCTCGGCGTACTTACATTCGGTATTCAGACAGGTGTCCGGCTTGAAGAAGCAAGCAGTTTGTACGCTGCAACCTGCCTGCGGACCCTCCAAGCGGTATTTCCGGATCCACAGTTGACGGCGGTTCCGGGGATTCGTTTCTACGCAAGTCCCACTGAGGGAGTGGTGACGACCGACGGCGAGGTGCTTGCGCGCCGTTTCGCGGAGCGTAAGGTGGGGACCGAGCGTTTCCGCGACTTGTACTTTTTGGGCTCTGAGGCGTTTCGTCCCGCAGCTTTGCGTTTCACCCGCGGCCGTGTGGAGGAGGCGCTGAGCCGCGTTGCCCCGGAAGAAGACGGGCGCCCGACTTTGTACTTGCGTTACTTGCGGTTGGTGGCGCAACGAACGGGCAGTTCCTTAGAAAAATTTATTGCCAAAATCCTTTCGCTCGAGCCCTGGGAGGTTCTTCCCTTCGCATTACTTCCCGGAGCGGCTGTTTTCATCTTCAGGCGCCGGAGGACTCCTGCGGTGCTTCTTGCGGTTTTTACAACCGGCGGCTGGGGCATGGCGCTTGAACTTGTGATCTTGTTCGCTTTCCAGATAGCGGCCGGGAGCTTGTACTACAAGGTGGGACTGGTGGTGGGAGCTTTTATGTGCGGCCTTGCTGCTGGCGCGTTCCGCGGCCGCGTTTCGCCGAATGCCCGGAGGTCTTTGCTTTCAGCGGAAGGGACGGCGGCGGGCCTTGCGCTTTTGACTCCCGGACTTGTGGGAGCTGCGGGAGCGGTCGGCCCTTCAGCCGCTCAAATTCTTCTATGTCTCTGGGTGGGGCTTGTGGGAGCGGCAACCGGCTATGAATTCAGCGCGGCGAATCTGCTCCTTGCCGGAAGCGGCTCTGAGAGGCGCAGTTGGATTGTGGCTGCGTTGACGGACGGCGCTGACCACCTTGGAGCGTCTGTGGGAGCGGTGATAACGGGACTTGTGGTGCTTCCAAGTCTCGGGGTGACAGGTGCTTCTCTTTTTCTTGCGATAGCAAAGGGGGGTACTCTTATCGGGCTTTGGCGCGGAGGTTTGGGGCCCCGGGGGTAAAGAGAACAAAAGAAAAGCCGCCGGCGGGTCCCGGCGGCTTTGTCGTTCAGCAGCCTTCAGGCGCCAACTACTCGACGGCGTTCCAGGTGTTGCCTGCACCTGCGCCGGTGGTGGAGGAGCGCAACACTCCGCTCTGATCGATGTAGAAGTACCGATCGCCGCTTGTTCCCGGCGTGCTGGGTTCCGCGTAGCACTCCCAGGTGTCAGCCGTAGCATTGAGGTTTCCATCGCCGCCGCCGCCCTGGCTTCCGAACTGGTATCCGGACTTAACGCCGGCGCCCAGAACGTTGTCAATGTAACCCTGGGTGGCCAATGCGTTGAGCGTCGCCGGATAGGTGCCGTTCCTGTTGCGATACTGCTCGCAGACCGTCGAGAGCGTCCTGAGGCTCGAAATAGCGCTGGCCTCGTTGGCGCTCTTCTTCGCGCCGAGCAGGTTCGGAATGGCGATCGCCGCGATGATGGCGATGATCGCAACTACGATCATGAGCTCGATCAACGTGAAACCTTTCCGTTTCCGCATGGAATCAAACCTCCGTTGTAAAGAAACCGCGTTACAAGGACCCTTCTTTCCCCGAACCGTTTCAAGGGAAACGCTCCGGGGCCAACCCAAACAACCTCAAAGCTGTTCGCCGTTTTCCGGCACCGCCCAACCCTGCTGCTCCGGCAATGCCGTTCAGACTGACACCCTGTCACTCCACCCGGTCGGTCCCCTCCTTTCTCCCCCAACCGATGCCTAACCTCACAGAATCCTGTTGACCTCTTATACCCGACTTCAGACCGCTTGTGCGATCCGTCCTAAGTATAGCAAATCCCGGTCCCATTGCCGAACGGCCTGTAGGCAGCAGCGATAATTGCAGGCCGTGGCGGCTTTTCCGCGCGCAACACCGTAAAGTTCCTGTGCCGAAGTGACAAAAATTGTCGGTCCGTTTTGGTCAGGTTGACAATTATGGGCACGTGGCTTCAACGGGAGCTGATCGAACCTTCTGCGGCGGTCCGCAGCTTTTCCGGACCGTAGCTCTGAGGTGGCGGCGGCGAGCGTGTTCCCGTACACTCGCGCTTTTGTTTTTCTACGTATCCGGTGGCCTTTTCGCACTGCGGTCTTTTGAGGAGAATCGGTCCCATGAAGGTTTGCCCACAATGCTTTGAATGTGCTCTCAAACAGGCGCGCACCACCGCGCAATACGTGACGGACGATGAAAATCTCATCACTGCGGTCTTGCAGGAAACCGCGCGCAGGGTGGCGGAAGCGTCAACCTCGCTTTCGCCCGCCGAGTTTTCAATGGCCGCGTATGACTCGGTGCGCGAACGCCTTGGGGTTCTCGATCCGTACCTGGAACAGAAGAAGAAGTTCAACGCTGTTGCAGTGGGCTTAGCGGAACGGCTTCAGGAAAGGATCACGCGATCCTCCGATCCTTTCCGCACGGCGGCTTTGCTTGCGGCCGCCGGAAACGTGATAGATCTGGGCATAGGAATCGTCTTTGACATTGAAACGGAGATCGAGCGCGTCCTTAGGGAAGGGTTTGCGGTGGACCACCTGGAGGCCTTCCGCAAGGAGTTGGCGGGATCAAGAACGCTCCTGTATTGTCTGGACAATGCGGGAGAGGTGGTGTTTGACCGCTTGTTCGTTGAAGAAATACTACGTAGCTTTCCTTCACTACGTGTTACGGCTCTTGTTAAAGGAGGACCTATCATCAACGACGCCACGCTTGACGATGCGCGCGAAGCCGGATTGGACGATCTTCTGGAGGTGAAGACGACCGGAACGGCGGCCATCGGCGTGCCCCTTGGTTCGGTGAACGAGGAGACCATAAGACTCCTTTCCGAAAGCGATTTGATTCTAAGTAAAGGCCAGGGGAACTTTGAGACGTTGGATTCGCTC
>CAZGYL010000355.1:0-5717 GCA_964529985.1 uncultured Planctomycetia bacterium
CTGCGTTCAGATATGAGCTTTCTGAGAATTCTCCTTGTCTTGGAAGCGGCTCTGAAGGAGCCGATATGGGATCTTTGGGACGTGGCTGCACGGAAGCCCGGCCCAGGTGCGTGATCCACCTTGCTCCAGGAAGGTACAAGATCACAGGATTTACGCTGGCCCATCAGGTGAGCCTGGTTGGGGCCGGAAGTGAGCGGTCGGTTATCGAAGGCCCGGTCTTCGGGCTTGTAACAGGCGGCGCGCTCTCCGACTTGACCGTTACAGAAAGCCTTGAGACAGGGGTGATAGTAGCGAGAGACCAGGCACCCGAGATAAAGAATTGCACCATAAGGTGGAACCTGTGTACTTCGAGAGATGTGCGCGCAGCCGGTGTATACTGCGCCCCAGGCTCCTCTCCTATCCTTGAGAACTGCAGAATCATCGAAAACTGCGGATACAATTGGATTGGAGGCGGTGTTTATTGTGCGAAAAGGTCTTCGCCCCTGTTTATAGGCTGCACGATCCGGGGAAATGCAGGCGGTGGGGTCTACTGTGCGGAAGAGAGCGCCTGTACATTTGACAGGTGCCGCATCATAGGAAACGGCGGCACGCTGCATCTCGGGAGAAACGGTATCTTCTACCCAAGCGACGGAGTCGGATTCACTGCCGAATATCCCTCTTCCCTGTTGCTCGTCAATACGGTAATTGCTGCAAATCAGACGATGTATTCTGTTTTTGTTCGGAAAGGCACTCCGCTCTTCCTTATCAATTGCACGATCTACGGCGACGGAAAGCATAGGTTGCAAACAGAACCCCGCCCAACACGTCCTGATTGGTTTTTCGATGGTGGCATATTCCGCAACTGCATTCTTTGGGGAAACATAAGGGCTCTCGTTGCGGAAGCCTATGAGTTTTGGGACAGGGTCAGCTACTGCTGTATCGAGGGAGAAGGCCCCTGGCCGGGGGAAGGGAATATCAACAAAGACCCGAAATTCATTGACCTCGGAAACTACAACTTCCTACTCTACAAGACCGTGGAGATAGGCGGCAAGGAGTACTACATTCCGGATTACTTTGTCCGTGAACCGGACTTGCGGCTCGCCTCCGACTCACCATGCATCGATGCAGGCAATTCGCAAGGCGCACCCTTCACTGACATAGAGGGCAATGTTCGTCCTTGCGGCAAGGCTTTTGACATGGGGGCTTACGAGTTCGGCGGTTGCGAAGGCGGACATCGGCGGTTCCTGCGGGGGGATGCGAATGCCGACGGCGCATTGAATCTCGCAGATGCGCTCTTTCTCCTGGAGTATCTTTTCTCAGCCGGCCCTACATTAATGTGCGAAGCTGCAGCGGATTGCAACGACAGCGGCACGCTCAATCTAGCCGATGTGATCTACCTCCTGGGGTACGCCTTTGGCACCGGCCCGGCGCCCCCGGAACCCTGCGGAGCATGCGGCTACGACCCCACAAAAGACCGGTTGGGCTGCGAATTCTTTCCCCCTTGCACGGAACCGTAACCGGCCGGTCGAAGCTGTTTGGTTTGAGTAACGGGAAAATCTTCGGCGAGGAAGCTCTGCGTACAGTCGTAAGCCACACCGGCCAAGCCCCTACCGAACTGGTACAGTTAAGCCGACTCAATTATAATGCGCTGCGTAAAGGCGCGTTGCAGTTGAAAAGCGAGCACCGCGGCTTCTTTGGGAAACCGCACCTCAGGCGCGCACCCGGAATGCAAACTTGAACCGTGCTGTCTTTTGGAGGCGGAGAAAGAAGAATGCCGCAGAATCAGGCGGAAGCACGCCGCGCAACCTTGATTGATAATCAATACGAGGTGCTGGGAGTCCGGCGGGGAGCTATGGGTGCTGTTTACATCGCCCGCGATACGATCACGGGCCGCGTTTTCGCCATCAAGCAACCCAAAGGGGCTGAAGACCCGAAGATCCGGAACCGCTTTCTCGAAGAATGCAAAGCATGGATCAAACTCGAGTACCACCCCCACATCGTCCAAGCTTACTTGTACAGGGAAATTGAAGGCACTCCCTGTCTCTTCCTCCAGTACGTGGAAGGAATAAAGCTTTCCGATGTCCTTTCTTTCCGGCGCCCGGTCTTTCTTCCCCAAGCTCTGGCATGGGCCGAACAGATGGCCGAAGCCATGAGCTATGTGCACGGTGACGGCCGGCCCGGCGCGCCTTGCACCTTGCACCGCGATCTGAAGCCTGCAAACGTGCTTATCAGCCGCGATTTGAAGATCAAGATCACTGACTTCGGACTTGCCCATGTAGTAGGATTGACAGTCGGGCTCACACAAACGGGCGAGTTCATAGGGACTCCGCTTTACGCGTCGCCCGAGCAGATAGAGCGCAAGAAAACGGACAGGCGCTCGGATATCTACTCTTTCGGCGTTATTCTTTACGAGATTCTCACCGGCCTTCCTCCTTACTCCGCGCACTCCGTCGAAGAACTTTTCCACAAGGTACTCACTGAGCCTGTTCCTCAAATTGACTGTGCCAAGCTGGGGTGCAGCGCTGCGCTTTCCCGCCTAGTCTCTGCGTGCCTTGAGAAAAAACCCCAGGAAAGACCTGCAACCTTTGCTGAAATTCTCTCGGCCCTGCGCGAAATCAAAGCTTCCGTCGATCCAAGCGTTCGCCCTCCGTACCTGCGCTGTGAAAAATGCGGTCTGGTGCTCCCCGGGAGCGAGTTTCCCTGTCCGCTTGAGAGACTACTTCCCCTGTACGGCAGCCAAGCCCCCGAGCAAACTTTTATTGCAAGCAGCAGTTTTGTGATCTTCGCAGAGACCACTACAAAACGTCTCACATCTTCGTCCGGCCGGGTTGTTCCCTTGCGGTTCCGTGCACGGCCGCGCAGCTTGACGGTGGGCGAAATCCTCACGATCTCCGGAGCCCTGCTTAACTGCACAGAGGAGCCCGCAAGTGTGGATCTTTACTGCTGCGGTTCGGACCTGGAAGCCTTCAGCCCCGTGGGAAAGGAGAATCACCAACGCCTTGTACTGCCTCCCGGCAGCGTGCAGACGCCGGGCTGGTACGCCTTCCGGCTGAGGTGCCGGAAACCCGGCCGGTTTTCGGATCTTCGGGTTGAGGCTCAGCTTGAAGGAGCGGGCTCGGAGGCTGCTCCGATAGTTTGCGGCCGAATCCCTGAAATCGAAGTGCTTCAAGGACGCTCCCGAGTCCTCTTCGGGCGCTCAGAAGAGCTCCGGATCCTACAAGAAAGCCTTCAAGAGGCCTCTTCAGGACAGACCAATTTCGTTTTGATCGAAGGAGAGGCAGGCTCCGGCAAGACGGCCCTTTCTGAAGAAGCTGCACGCAAGGCTCAGCAGGCCGGTTATGTATGCCTTTCTGGAAGCGCACTTGCTTCCGATGCCGAGCCCCTTAAACCCTTTGTGGATCTGCTGCGGGAGTACCTCAATGTGGGTCAGAGCCTTCTTTCCGCCTCTGAGCTCACCGAACTTCTGCAGGCGCATTTCACAGGAGCGGCCGCAGAGGGCTTTTTCGAAACCTTCGGGCAAGTGCTTGCAGGGGCTGTGGAGCCGGAAGCCCTCAATTATTCCCAGTGGTATCACGTGCTGGCACGCATGCTCCGCGATTGTCCCACGGTGCTCCTGCTTGAAGACTTCCACAGGGCATCCAACCAAAGCATTGCCCTTCTTTCTTATCTTCTGCTGCGCCTGCGCGAAGCGAAATCGCCTGCCGCATTCTGGGTTACGGTCAGAAACGATGAGCCCCGAAGCGACATTCTGCTCAAAACGATCGAAGAGCTGCAGCAGTACGGCGATTTTGTCCGCAAAATATCGTTGAAACCTTTCGATCTGAAGGATACGACCGCTGTTATTCAACACTTTTTCCCAGGCGGTCTTGAACCTCGAGGCGCTCAGGCCGCCGCCCGCGCGGTTCAACGTGCAACAGGCGGCAATCCTTTCTTCGTACTTGAGTTGCTCAAACAATTCGTAGCCGCCGGTGGAACGGCTGGAGAACTGATCGTCCCGGAGGGGTCGGGTGCTCCGAGTTTCCTCAATCGACTGCCTCCTACGGTCGAAGCTCTTTTGAAGAGGAGATTGGCGGCCCTTGAGCCGCTTCAAGCCGAGGTGCTTACCACAGCAGCCCTAATGGGTGATGAATTCGATGTGGAGATTCTCATTGCCGTACTCTCCGGGCGGGATCGGGCAGAGATCGAAGAAGCGCTTGACCTTCTTGAAGTCGAAGGCATCGTGCAGCCTGTGGACCAGACTCTGAAACGCTACCGTTTTGCGAACAGCCTGCTTCGCGTGCAAGCTGAAAAACAAGGCCGCGCTATGGGGAGGCGCAAGCTTGCCGCTCTTCACCGGCGTATAGCCGAAGCCTGGTCCCTTGCCGCCGAATCCCCGCGCCGCTCCCTTTCGCGCGCACGGCATCTTCTTGCAGCAGGGGAGCCCGCCGAAGGCCTTAAGGAGCTCGCACTCGGTATCCGTTCGTTTGCAAGCCGAGGAGAGCTTTCCGCCGATCTCCTACGCCTCTTGAGGGAAGCGACCGCAGCCTTGCCAAGCGCGCAAGAGGTCCCATTGCCTGTGGCTTTGGAGCTCTGGCGGCATGCTGCAGAAGCTGAAAAGGCTGCAGGCAGTCTGCGTAAGGCTCAAGAGCTCTTTGAGGAACTGGTTCGAAGGGCCGAGGGAGCTGGGCTTTATGAAACCTTGTGTGAAGGGCTTTTGAAGCTGGGAGAGGTCTTTTTCCGTTTGGGGGAAAGTACCCGCGGGGAGCGGTGTTTCAGGGAGGCGCTTTCGCGGGCTAAGAAACTCGGGCATACGACGCTCTTCGCCCGCGCATTGAACTGCATGGCGGTGGCTGCAAAAAACAGAGGTGACCTGGAGGCCTCGGAAAAACTTTTCAGACAAGCGGTATCCCTTTTAAGGCGCGGAAAAGAGTATGACATCCTCAGAAAGACCCTCCTTAACGTAGCTAATCTTTATCGTGTCCAGGGAAAGACTTCTTCGGCCAAGAAGCTCTTTGAGGAAGTACTCTCCTCAGCCGAACGCGTTGGGGATTCCATTCTCCGGGTCGCTGCTTCGGCCGGCCTTGGAAATGTGTTGCTGATGGAAGAAAAATTTCAAGAAGCCGAAAGCCGCTATCGCGCAGCACTCGCGCAGGACCCCGTCGACCGGCACTGGGAAGGAATCGTTCTGAAAAACTTGGGCGAAAGCCTGACTGCACAGGGCAGATTCAGCGAAGCTCTTGCTGTGTACAATTCCGCTTCGTTTCTTGCAGCCTACCTCGGGAAGGAAAAAGCCCAGGCGGAAAACAGCATTGAGAAAGCACGGCTCCTGGTTCTCCTGGGGCGCATAAAGGAAGCTGAAAACGTACTGGCGGCTCTTTCCGCCTCAAGCGCGCCCGGCGTGCGTTTCCTCCGGGCTTTTATAGATCTGGTGCGCGGAGGTGATAAAGCGCGGTCGGTCGAGACTTTGCAAAAAACAGTCTCCGGCCTCCGAAGCGCCGGGCAGCCTGAATACGCAGCGCTTCTGGGGCTTTACGGTGCGTTTCTCTCGGCCGAAACGCAGATTGAAAGCAGCAAGGACGTAATTCGCAAAGCAGCTCGGGAAGCACGGGAGGTATTGGGAGCAAGGCGTGAAGTGCGTTTCCTCCCCGCCCTTCTTGAAGAACTGCTTGAACTGCCGGGAGACAGGACCGCGCCCGCACGGGCACCCTCTGCTGCATACGATACTCTTAATTGGATCCGTAAGAACCAGGAGCCGTCTC
>CAZGYL010000356.1:0-5714 GCA_964529985.1 uncultured Planctomycetia bacterium
GTGTGGGAGTCAAGAAATGCCGGACACCCGAAGAGCTTGTTGCGACCTTTAAATTTATGATCGAAAGATACGGGCTCGGTCCGGAGGAATACCCGCTGGTGCAGACGTTTGTCGCCGGACAGGATTACTGTGTTACGGCTCTCTTCCAAAACGGCCGTTTTGTTGCGGGAATGACTTACCGCAACGTACGCTCTTTTCCGCGCGGGACCGGAGCAGGGGCGTTGCGCGAGACGGTCGACCTTCCCGAGGCTGAAGCCCACACGCGGCGCCTCCTTGAGCACCTGAGCTGGCACGGCATAGCGGAAGTTGATTGGCGGGTCGATCCACAAGGCAAGGCATTTCTAATAGAAATAAATCCCCGCCTGTTCGGAGGGCTGCCGCAGGCGGTGGCTTCCAACGTTGATTACCCTTACCTGCTCTTCCGTATCGCATGTGGAGAGCACGTCACCGAAACTCCCCGGGTGAGTTACGATGTGCGGACAGAAGCACCTGTAGTCGGCCTCCTTTCAACTCTTGAAGAAATCGCGCACGACGAAAGGTTGCTTGAGCGCCTAAAGCTTGTGGCGCGGGAATTTAAGGCCTTGGGCCGAACTCCGATTAAAGACCTCCGGCTCAAACCGCTTTGGGAGGCGCTGAGAGCCGCGGCGCACACGCGGGACATTCGACGGATCATCCACGAGGCGTTCGAGAAACACGCAGATGCAATCAACGACGTGCTTCAGGCCGAAGATCCGGCTCCGGTTTTGGGACTGCTCTTCCCCTTGGTACTCATGCTCAAGCACGGCAAATTGTCGCTCGCTCTGGTTACAGGGGAGAGTGATCCCGACCGCGGGAGGCCGACCCGCAGGTTCAGGGACTTTCTCCGCCGGCCCCGCTGGCGTGCGATTCTCCTTGCGGGCTTCTTATTCACCCTCAGTGTACTTGCAAAAAGCGCGCCTTTTACGCGTGATAACATCGGGTGGGTCCTCGGTCTTCCCCTTGAGGCGGCCCAAGCCGTCTTCGGAAGGCTGAGCGAGTTGCGCACCGACACCCTCGGCGGGGCGTTGAGATACACCGCCTGTAATGCGCTGCACCTGTTCTTCTGGTACCTCTTGGCGGCGCTGCTCCTGCGGCGCAGGTTCCCCCGCCGGTCCGTTGGAGCGGAGCGGTAGAGAGCCCCTGCACCCTTGTCTCAGCACAAAAGGTCGCAGAGAATAGATCGCCATGGCATGGTTTGCTTCCTGTGTTTTTCTAGGTGCATTTCTTCTCTTTCAAGTCCAACCCCTCTTGGGAAAGTACATTCTTCCGTGGTTCGGAGGCGGCCCTGCGGTTTGGACCGCATGCATGCTTTTCTTCCAGGGATTCCTCCTGGCAGGTTACGCGCTTGCCCACTTGGGAAGCTCCCGGCTCAGCCCCCGGCGTTACGCCTTTGTACACCTCGGCCTGCTTGCAGGCGCTCTTCTCTTTCTGCCGGTGGCTCCAAAGCCTGAGACATGGAAGCCGACCACAGCCGAGGCTCCGACTCTCAAAATTTTTCTCCTGCTTGCGGCAAATGCAGGAGTGCCCTATGTGGTGCTGGCCTCGACCTCCCCTTTGTTCCAGAGGTGGTTCAATCTGGTTTACCCCGAAAGATCGCCTTACCGCCTTTATGCCCTTTCGAATCTGGGATCACTGCTCGGGCTTCTTGTGTTTCCCTTTGTCTTGGAGCCCCACCTGACCTTACAGCGTCAGGTCGGTCTATGGTCCCTTGCATTCGGAGCCTTTGCATTTCTTTCAGCTCTCTGCGCCTACGAGGTGCTCAAATCTCCGGTCCGGGATCAACCGCCTGGTACGCTTGAGGGCGGAAATCCGCATGATCCGCGCCGTCCGGGCCTGGTGCGGATCGCAGGTTGGCTTTTTCTTCCGGCCTGCGGATCGGCGGCTTTGCTTGCAACCACGAACCAGCTCTGTTTGGAAGTGGCCGCAGTGCCTTTCCTCTGGGTCCTCCCCTTGGCGCTTTACTTATTGACCTTTATCTTGACGTTTCAAAGTGAAAAGCTTTATATAAGGTGGCTCTTCGCCCCTCTTATGTTCGCCTCTTTCCCGCTTGCGTACCACGCGCTCAGAGAAGGCGCCGACCTGTCCCTTCTCCTTCAGATCGTAATCTACTGTACGGTTCTCTTTCTCGTGTGCATGGTCTGCCACGGAGAACTCGTGCGCCTCAAACCCGATCCGAAACGTTTGACGGGTTTCTACCTGGCCGTTGCTTTAGGTGGAGCTTTGGGCGGAGCTTTTGCGGCCGTCGCGGCGCCCCGGCTCTTTACGGACTTCTACGAGCTGCATACGGTCATCGGAGCTGCTGCGGTTCTGGGCTGTCTTTGTTGGATAGGGGACACTGGGTGGCTCCGGAACATGGCGCTTGCGCGCACAGCGGTTCTGCTGCCGGCTTTCATTGCAACCGCTGTAACCGTGGTTGCTTTCGTAAGACTGGCCCAAGGAAAGGACAGCGATAACTCAACAGACGCCAAGGTCGTCTATCAAGCACGCAACTTCTACGGGGTGCTTAAGGTGACGGAGGCCGGTGAGGGACCTTTTGCGTACCGTTCGCTTTACCACGGCCGGATCCTTCACGGAGACCAGTACCTCGGGAAGAGCGAAAGGCTCAAGCCTACGACTTACTACGGGCCCGAGAGCGGAGTGGGCTTGGCATTGACTTACCATCCCAAGCGGTTCAACCCGGATCCAAGAGCGCGGGCTCTCAAAGTGGGCGTGATAGGGCTTGGGACAGGCACAATAGCAGCCTACGGCAAGTCCGGAGATGTCTTTCGTTTTTACGAGATCAACCCTGAAGTTGAGAGAATCGCGCGTCGTTTCTTCTATTATCTTGAAGATTCCAAGGCGGTAGTGCAAGTGGTGTTCGGCGATGCCCGAGTAAGCCTCGAGCGCGAGCTCTCCGAGGGCGAAGCGCAGCATTTCGATGTCCTTGCAGTTGATGCTTTTTCAAGCGACTCCATTCCGGTCCATTTGCTTACCGTCGAATGCGGCCGCATCTACAAAGCACATCTTGCTCCCGGAGGGCTCTTGCTGCTGCATATCTCCAACCGTTTCTTGAATCTGAATCCCGTTACTCGAGGCTTGGCCGAAGAGCTTGGACTTAAAGCGGCTCTGATTGACTCGGAAGAGGACTCTGAAGAAGGCGTTGATGCCGCTTCGTGGGTTATCGTCACTGACAACGAAGCCTTTCTGAACAGGCGGGAGATCAAAGAAGCGATCACTCCGTGGCCTGAGGATGATCCGCCGCCGCTTCGTTGGACGGACAGTTTTGCAAGCCTCTGGCAAGTCGTAGATTGGTAGGAGCCGAGCGGAAAGGTAAAGAGCACGAAAATGGCGCAGTCCCTTACACCCGAAAAGCTCGCGGCTGTCAGAGAAACCTTCCTGCGCAAAGGCGGCGTTGTTTTTGCCAAGGCCTGTCCGAGACCGACCTGCCACTCGGTCGTCGTTAAACACCCGAAAGGCGTTGTGTGCCTTACATGCGGCTGGTTCAGACCCGAACCCGAATGGGGATCAGACAGCCGCAAGGTGGGGCCCGGAGATCTCGAAGGCCTCGGGCGGGAAGAGTTCCGGGATCTGGTTCTCCTTGTTGACCCTGAAAGATGGCGGCGTCTTGAGCAAAGTGCGCTGAAAAGGGGTGACAAGGTCGGCGCTTCAAGATGGGAAGCCGTAGCCGAAAGCATCGGAGCGCCCTCCTTGCTCCGTCCGGACCAACCGCAGCTTACACCCCACCTGCCGGACGCTCCGGAGGTTGTCATTTTCACGGACGGAGGCTGCGATCCGAATCCAGGGCCCGGTGGTTGGGCCGCCGTGCTTATCTGCCCCGGCTGGGAGCTTGAGCTTGCAGGTAGGAGCCGCCGTACGACCAACAACAGAATGGAGCTTACGGCAGTCGTTATGGGGCTGCGGGCGCTGAAGAAGCCTTCAAAGGTCACGGTCGTCACGGACAGCCAGTACGTTTTTTATGGGATGACGGACTGGATCACGAGTTGGTCGAAAAAGGGATGGCGCAGGCGCGCCTCACCGCTTCCGAATCGGGACTTGTGGGAGCAGTTGGCCCGCGAGGCCCTCAAGCACGAAACTTATTGGTGCTGGACGCCCGGCCATGCAGGGCAGCCCGAGAACGAGCGGTGCGATCGGCTTGCATCGGCTATGATAGATCCGAGCGCTGATGACAGTCGCCCGGTTGTGCACAGGAAAAAGAAGCGGAGAAGCGCCCCTGTGCCTGAGGTATCAAGAACGCCGACAGCTCCCATATGGCTTCCTCCTGACCCTCAAGGCTTAAGAACTCTGAATAGGTGGTGAATAAAATGCGGAGGAAAGGCGCAATGTTCAGACATCTTATCGCCGTTGGGGCTTGTCTTTTCTTTTACGGTTTCCCAGCGACGGACGCCGCCCCTTCCAAACCGGCCGCAGCACCCCCGACCGAACTGGCGGCCGAACAGCTCCTCACCGAAGCTCAACGCAGGGCTTTTCGCTACTTTTACGACTATGGGTTTCCGGGAAGCGGCCTTGCCAGAGAGCGCCTCGGGAGTAAGCGCTGCGCGATCGGAGGCACGGGCTTCGGACTTCTTACGCTTATGGTCGGCGCTCACCGAGGGTTTGCGCCGCGGGAGGCTGTGGTGCGGAGGATAGTTACGATACTGCGTTTTCTCCAGACAAAAGCGCAGCGCTTCCATGGAGCATTTCCTCATCACCTCAACGGCAAGACCGGTGAGGCCCGCCCTTTTGCAGGGCCGAAAGACGACGGCGGGGATCTGGTTGAGACCTCGTATCTGGTAGCAGGGCTGCTTACGATCCGCCGGTATTTCAACCGGGACAATCCGCTTGAGCGGGAGCTCCGGCGCCGGGCGACGAGCCTTTGGCACGAGGTGGAATGGGATTGGTATCTCCGCAAGCCGGGTTCCTACACCTTGTACTGGCACTGGTCGCCGCGATACGGGTGGGCGATGAATCACCCGATCGTAGGATTCAACGAATGTTTGATCACCTATCTTCTTGCAATCGCATCTCCAACACATCCGATTCCACCCGAGTGTTACACCCGCGGTTGGGCCCGGTCGCCCCGTTACGTAAACGGGAAAACTTATTACGGGTACAGGCTTGCCGTAGGCCCCCCGTACGGCGGCCCTCTTTTCTTCACTCAGTTTTCCTTTGTGGCGTTTGATCCGAGAAGAAAGAGGGATCCTTTCTGCAATTACTTTAAAAACAACCGCACGATAACGCTTATCAATCGGGCCCATTGCATTGCAAATCCGCACGGTCACCCGGGATACGGCCCGTTTTGCTGGGGGCTGAGCGCAAGCGATGATCCGAACGGGTACAAGGTGCATGACCCCCGCCGCGACAACGGAACGATAACTCCTTCGGTGGTCCTCAGTGCAATGCCGTATCTGCCTGAGGTTGTAAAAAAGACGGCGCTCAACCTTTACCGCCGCTGGGGCGACCGCATTTGGGGGCCTTATGGATTCTACGATGCCTTCAATCTGCGCCGGCGGTGGTTCGCCCGCAGCGTCATTGCCATTGATGTGGGTACGGTGGCGCCGATGATCGAAAACCACCGGACCGGACTTTGCTGGAAGTTTTTTATGGAAAACCACCAGATCAAGCAGGCCTTGAATAAAATCGGCTGGAAGCCCGACTGACAGCCTTTTGGAGGTCAATGAACCATGGCTGTCCTGTCACCCGAGAGGGTCGCTGCACGC
>CAZGYL010000357.1:0-5709 GCA_964529985.1 uncultured Planctomycetia bacterium
AGGATAAAGATGATATGAGGCTTCCGAGGGACTTGAGCGCCGCCTGCGGAGCTGCAAATCAAAATCAAAAGCCAAACGAAACGGATTGCGTACTTTCCCTGCATGGGTCGTCTCCCGGCCAAAAAGCAGGCCTTATGTTTCGGTTTTAAACCGCAACCGCCTTACTTACTCGCAAGGCGGGAAGGAGCCGCAGTCAAGGTCATCGTCTGTCGGATCCACCCCGCAGGTTTCAAAAGGCTCTGCAAGCGGCCCTGTCTCAGCGAAAAGATGGCCCAGAATCGTGATCGGGTCTCCGATATCCAAGGTGCCGTCGTCGTTCGCATCAGCTGCGTCTTTGCAGACAGGCTCAGGCGCTCCTGCAAAAAGATGCGAAAGCAGTGAGACCGGATCTGCGATATCCACCTTACCGTCCACGTTTATATCACCGCGCTTAAAGGTGACCCCGGGGCAGGTGAACGTACAGGATTCGACCGTCACGCTGCCTGGGCAGCTTACCGACAGAGTGTGTTCGCTCTTCGGCGCGCAATCTTCAGGCAAAGGCACTGTGAACTTGCCTTCCGCAGAGACCTCAAAGGTGCCTGCGGGCTGATCATCTATGGACACTTCCACAGTCGAGCAGAAGCAGCCTTCCGGCACGCCTGAAAGCGTTACCTCTACGGTTCCGTCGGGCTTCGCCTCACAGGTCGGCTGCAGTAAGGTGCAAGGAGGCTCCGAACCGGTGGCGGCGGCCCAATGGAAAGGCACTCTGGAATCGCTTATGTCATCATCGCCGTTCGGGTCATCGAGCCTGTAGGAATAGAACGAAAGCTCATCTATCACGCCTTTGAAAAAGCTGTTGTTCTTATTCTTATGCGCTCCTATGACCCAATTGCCGTCGGCCGCCTCTGCCACGCGCCTTCCGCTTCCCGCCGGAAGCCCGTTCACATAAAACCTTATGTTGTCACCTTCGGTCCGGCCGTCGTATGTCATAACAACGTGGTACCACCTGCCCACCTCGGGAGCGACAACCGACGGAGTGGTTGCTCCTCCCAAAAAGCTTCCGATCAGGCCGCCTTCGGTCTGAGTCAAGAGCAGATTGGAACGCCCAAGACCGGTTCCATCCTGCTGAGCCAATATTACATTGGGAAGCGTTATTGTATCCGGCCGTATGAAGAGTTCCACACTCCAGTCGTTTTCACCGTTCTCAACACCATCCCCTTCAGAATCCGCGGGATTAAGCTGCAGGTTCAGCTCTACGGTAGCCAGGCCGTTCAGATAAAGGGCATTGCCCACGGAACCTGCAACTCCGAGGACAGCGCCGGTGATCTCCACGCTGTCATGGCCGTTCCCGCTGGCATCGGAAAGCGTGTCGCCTTCGGTTTCCTCAAAACGCAGGTAAGCGAGGGGGTTGTCCGCCAAAACAGCTTCGCTGTAAGCTTCTCCCCTGCCAGGGCAACGGAAAGCCCAGCTTGCAGTAACCCCTTCCGGGGTGCACGCAGCTTCAAAAATGTGAAGCGCACCCGGTTCGCAAGGATCAGGCAACCCTGTCTCAAGAAAGCCTTCCTGCGGCAAGCTGCCTGAGCTTATCTGTTCGCCGTCAAGAGACAATTCGAAAGTGGAACAGAGGCACAAACTCGGTTGGGTCGAAAACTCAAGGCGCATGTTCCCACCGTCTGTGAACCGGCAGACCAGGCCCAAATCCCTGCAGGGCAGAAGGGGCATGGCCTGAAAGTGCGCTGCGATACGCGAGTCGGAAGTATCGTCATCGCCGTTCGGGTCATCGAGCCTGTAGTTGTAGAACGCAAGTTCATCGACAAGACCGTTCAGAAACTGCCGCTTCAGGCTCTTGTGCGCTCCGACAACCCAATCCCCGGTGGCGGGCTCCGCAATGCGCCCGCTTGAACCCGCAAACTCGCCATTTACGTAAAAGCGGATCGTTTCCGCCCCCTTTCCGCCGTCGTAAGTCAGCACTATGTGGTAGTAGGTGTTCGTAACGGCGTTCACCGTCGAAGCGGAGTTTCCACCTCCCAGAAAGGATTGGATGTTCCCGCCTGCGCCTATCGTAACAATGGAACGCCCGGTTCCCGTCCCGTTCTGCTGGGAAAGCAAAACCCCGACAGCCGAGTGGTCAAGGACGTTAACGACGGCCTCGATACTGAAATCGTCTCTCCCGGTACCGGCACCGTCGCCTTCCGAATCTGCGGGGTTCATTTGCAGATTCAAGACGATGTATGCGTCGCCTTGAAACAGCGCGGCCTTTCCGACCAGCCCTTCCTGCCCGAAAACCACATTGGCCAAGCTCTTACTGTCATGCCCGTTTCCGGTGGCATCTACAGCCGCAGCAGCTCCTTCCTCTTCCTCAAAGCGGTAATAAGCTACTGGATTATCGCCCAAGACCACTTCGTCGAACGCGCCGGAGCAAGGACGCGGGGTGCATGCCGCAAACACACCGAGGCAGAGGATCGCCTTTAAGAAACCTCGCTCTTTCATGGTCATCCTCCTTTCTCAAGAACGCCTGACTTCTCAGACCCATCTGTTTTCGAACCGTTTTTTCCTGTCACCGGCAGGGATCAAAACTCTTGCAGTCCAACTCATCCGGCGTGGGATCGGTTCCGCAATCAGCAAAAGGCGCCGGAAGATCGCCCACACCGCTGAAGAGATAACCCAGCGTGCGTATGGCATCGGCTATGTTGACGTTGCCGTCGTCGTTTGCGTCGGCCGCCGACATGCAAGGGGGCTCTGCTTCTCCGCCGAAAAGAAAACCGAGCGTTGATATCGCATCGGCGATGTTCAGGCTGCCGTCGGCATTACTGTCGCCTCTCTTGAACAGAGTCCCTGCACCGCCCGGGCATGTAAAGGTGCACTCCCCGGAAAGGCCGCTTGTGGTGCAGACCACACGCAGCGTGTGCTCACTGCCGGCTGCACATTGAGCCGGCAAGGCGACCGAGAGGGCCCCGTCAGGCCCCAGTACCTGTGATCCGACCGGCGTATCGTCAATGAAGAGATCAACGCTGGTGCAGTTACAGCCCGCAGGTGTAAGGCTCACTTGAACCGTAATGCCGTCCTGTCCCGCGGTGCAACTCACGCCTATTTCCGTGCATTCGGGCGGAGGCACAACCGAAGCCTCGTAGTGCGCACGTACGCGCGAATCCGCCGTATCGTCATCACCGTTCGGATCATCGAGCCGGTAGTCGTAGAACGCGAGCTCATCGACAAGACCGGTGTAAAACTGCCTGCTCTGACTCTTGTGCGATCCTATGACCCAGTTGCCGTCCGCGGGCTCGGCTATCGGTCCGCCTGAGCCTGCAAACTCACCGTTGACGTAGAATCGAACCGTCTCAGATCCCTGGCCTCCGTCGTATGTCATAACCACGTGATACCAGGTATTGGCCTCGGGCGTCACCGTGCTTGCTGTTGTGAAGCCGCCCATGAAAGTTCCGAACGGACCGACGTTGGTTAACAGAAAATTCGACCGTCCCATCCCCGTTCCGTTTTGCTGAGAGAGGATCACCTGATCGGGACCGGGAGCAGCGGGGTTGACGAAAAGCTCGATTGAAAAATCTCCCAACCCCACACCCTGGCCGTCACCCTCAGGGTCAGCCGGATTAAGCTGGAGGTCCAAGAGGATCGAGCCGTCGCCTCGAAACTCAACGGCTCTCCCCAGGAAACCTCCCGCACCGAGATATGCATTGGTTATGGATATGCTGTCATGGCCGTTTCCCGTTTCGTCCTCAACTACAGTATCTCCCTCCACTTCCTCGAAGCGATAATAGGCGACCGGTTTGTCCGCCAGAACCACCTGCGCGTAGGCCTCCTCTCCCCCCGGGCAGCGGAAAGTACAGGAAAGCGGCTGGGGCCAAACATCGCAACTTGCGGTAAGCGTATGTATGGTTCCCGCTTCGCATTGCTGGGGAAGATCGAGCTCGGCTTGGCCTTCGGCGGAAATCTCGACCGTGCCTGCGGGCGTACCGTCTATCGAAATCTCAGCCGAGGTGCAGAAACATGGATCCGGAGCTTGGGTGAAGGAAAGCAGAAGTGTACCTTCTTCACTCACACTGCAGGAAAGGCTTCCCTGCTCGCAAGGGCAAGTGAAAACACAGGTTGCAGAAACGCCGTTCAGCAGGCACTCGAGCTTAAGCTCATGTTCGCTCAACGGCTCGCAGAACTCAGGCAGGGGAACCGATGCGGAACCACTCGGCCCGATACCGACCATGCCCGCCGGAATATCGTCGATATACACGTTTGCGACGGTACAGGAGCAACCTTCGGGTTCGGTCGAAACCTGGATCTGAACCGAACCGCTGTCGATGTCAACGCCGCAACTGACCGTCATACCGGTACAGGGCACAAGCTCGCCCATAGCCGCTTCATAATGGGACTGCACTTTGGAATCACTCGTATCACCGTCGCCGTCCGGATCGTCCAGCCGGTAATCGTAAAAGGACAGTTCATCAACCAGACCGGCGTAGAAGCTGTTGGCCTGACTCTTGTGCGATCCTATGATCCAATTTCCGTCGGCTGACTCGGCAACTCTGCTGCCCGGATCGCTGGCTCCAGCAAACTCCCCGTTTATGTAAAAGCGGATCGTCTCCTGACCCGGAGTTCCATCGTAAGTCATTATCACGTGATACCACGTATTGGGCTCGGGTCTGACCGCAGACGCGGTTGTGGCTCCGCCCATAAAGGATCCGATCCTAAGATCGAGCACGGTCAAAAGAAAATTCGACCGCCCCAGTCCCCTACCGTTCTGCTGCGCCAAGATGACCCTCGGCGCGTTTGCAACCTCCGTAGGTTTGATAAAAAGCTCTATTGAGAAATCTCCGGGCCCTACACCTACCCCGTCCCCCTCGGGATCAGCGGGGTTGAATTGAAAATTCAGCTCCACCGTGGCATCAACCCCATTGAACTCGATTGCCTTACCGATCGCCCCTTCCTGACCTGTAACCGCGTTGTTGATAGCCACACTTTCGTGTCCGTTACCGCTTTCATCCTCAAGCACCGCTGCACCTGCGTCCTCCTCAAACCGCCAATACGCAACGGGCTCGTCGGCCAGAATCGTCTCAGGGTAACTCGCCGCACGCGTCCAGCCGCAAAGACCCAACCCGCCGAGCAACACCCCTGCAAAACGTAGTTTCCGGCTTCTCATGACGTACCTCCCAGGCTCCTGCCTCAAATCGACGGTTACTTGCACACCTTATAGGAAACGCAACCAAGATCGTCGTCCGTTTCATCAAAACCGCACTGGGGGAAAGGCCCGGGCAAAGTCGTCCCCGCGCTGAAAAGCACGCGCAGGGCGGCGACCGCGTCAGCCACGTCAAGCGCGCCGTCGTCATTGGCATCGCAGGCATCCAAACAGTCGGGCCTCCCGCCGCCTGCAAACAGAAAGCCGAGTAGGCTTATTACATCAGCAACATTGAAACTCCCATCCCCGTTGCAATCGCCTCGTCGAAAAGGATTGCAGTCTCTGATCAAGAACTCAAGCGAAGGCTCAATGACATACGACCTGTCGCAGGGAAGTCTGCATGCTTGATCGTCGAGACAATCACCCCACAGAAATTCAATGCCTGCTGAGACGACTCCTGCGCCGCCGGCGTGGGAAAGCGCCAGGAAAAGCTCCTTGCCCAAGTCGCCGGCAAGCTGCGCGGGCTGCGGGGTTCGGGTACCGGGCCTGAGCGCAAGAACCACATTGTACTTCTTACCGGGCCGAAGCCGCGCGGTATCGAACTGCGC
>CAZGYL010000358.1:0-5697 GCA_964529985.1 uncultured Planctomycetia bacterium
CAGCGTCGAAAGGGTGTCTACGAATTACGCACGGTCATATAACTCTTGGCATGAGGCCTCCGGTCAAGTACGATCGTCCCCCGGTGCTCTCCGGCCGGCCCCGGAGCAGCGGGCGGAGCCGAAGCTGGGTTTGAAAAAGCTCGAAGTGTTGCAAGAACCTATGACCCGTTCAAACCAAGCTGCTGAAGACTTCTGGCAGGACCCTCTCGCCGTGCGCTACGCGACCGAGCCCATGCGGCGCCTTTTGTCCGAGCGCACCAAGATCCGGACCTGGCGCATCGTATGGCTCGCACTGGCTGAAGCCCAACACGAATTGGGTGTTGAGGCGGTCACCGAAAAGGCCGTCGCCCAGATGCGTGCCAACCTCGACAACATAGATTTTGAAGAGGCAAGGAGGAAGGAGCGCCAGATCCGCCATGACGTGATGGCCCACGTACACGCCTTCGCCAAGGTATGCCCTGAAGCGGCCGGGATCATCCATTTGGGCGCCACTTCCGAATTTGTTTGCGGCAACGCCGACCTAATCATTCAACGGGAAGCTCTGAAACTCGTAACAGCCCGGCTCGTGACTGTGATGGATCAGCTTGCCGCGCAGGCTGAGCGCTGGGCTGATACCGTCTGCCTGGGATACACGCATTTTCAAGTTGCACAGCCTACAACGGTCGGGAAGAGGTTCTGCTTGTACCTCGCCGATTTCTTAATGGATTTGGAGCACTTGGAGCATGTGCAGCAAAGCCTGCGCGCAAGAGGAGCGAAAGGCACCGTGGGTACGCAGGCAAGCTTCCTGGCTCTCTTGGGCTCTGAGGCCAAAGTGCGGGAGCTTGATCGCCTGGTGGCACGCAAGTTGGGCTTCCCAGATACATTTCCCGTTACCGGGCAGACCTATCCGCGCAAGGTCGACGTGCATATAGCGGAAGTCCTTGCGGGGATAGGCTCTTCCGCGCACAAGTTCGCGGTCGACCTGCGGCTTCTCTCCCACCTCAAGGAAGTCGAAGAGCCTTTTGAACGCGATCAAACGGGAAGCAGCGCTATGGTTTATAAGCGCAACCCCATGCGTTCCGAGCGCGTTACGGCTCTGGCTCGAAGGCTCATGGCGGTTCCCGCGGTTTTGAGGGCCACCCATGCAAATCAATGGCTTGAGCGCACGCTCGACGATTCAGCGCTCAGGCGTCTTGAAATACCTCAAGCTTTCCTCTTGACGGATGCTGTGCTCAATTTGTTGCAGAATATAACCTCCGGCCTGGTGGTCAGGGAACCCGTGATCGACCAGCGGCTGCGGCGTTACCTGCCCTTCCTGGCTTCCGAGGAAATTCTCATGACATGTGTGAAACGAGGGCGGTCGCGCCAGGAATGCCACGAGCGTTTGAAAAGATATGCGCGGGAGGCTTGGGAGGCCATGCTTGCCGGCGGTTCGCCGGAGAGCTTTTTCGAGCAGATAGGCCGCGATCCCGAGTTGCCGTTGACAGAGAAAGAAGCCCGGGCGCTTGTGGGCGATCCGAAAAGGTTTTGCGGGCTGGCGCCTGCCCAGGCCAGAAGCTTCGCGGACCATGTGCGCGAGCGCCTGAAACCATACCGGGATCTCGTAGGATCGGTCGGCGACAGTGTTACGGTATGATGGAGCGAGGTTGCTCAAATGAGTAGAACCGCGCTCACTGCGGCAGCGGCTCTTCTTTTGGCGGGTTGCAGCGGCGTTCGGACCGCGGAGAAACCCGGCGGGGAGAAGCCGCCTGCAAGGGTGGATGCAATAGTCCTTCCCAAGATAGACAGCCTTCCGGATATGGCCAGGCCGGTTTTCCTTTGGCTCAGGGCCGTAAAGGAAAAACGCCCCGAGCTTTTGGCCTCCGTATTTTCGCAACGTGCGCGCAAGGAACTGGGAGGGCTGTCATGGCCGGAAGTCCTGGCTCACTACGACCGGCTGTGGCGTGAGAAGTTCGGTAATTGGCGCATTGCGGATTTCTACTTCGACGGCGCTCTGCGGCCGGCGGATCAACCTGATCGCGGCGTCGTGGTTGTAGCTTACAAGCCTCCGCACGCCAAGGTTGCAAGGCGAACGCAGGTTCCGGTTGTACGGGAAGGAGGCAAGTGGTATGTAGCGACCACTTTCCTCCGGAGGAGAAGCGGAAAGCCGACTCGATAGGTCCGTTTTTGCGGTGTTTCAGGCGGCGCAAAGTCGTATCCCTTGGCCACGGGAAGAAGGATGAGGAACGTAGCAGCTTTACTTAAGCGTCGTGCAGAAGAAAACCCGCGAGCCGAACATCTACGATACCGGGACGGTTCGGTTGTAGCCTCAATGGACAGGCGGACTTTCGCACTTCGAGCCGGCGGCTGGGCATCGATTCTGCGCGGCCGGGGTTGCGGTCGCGGTCACCGCGTCGTGGTGGTCACAGAAAAATCCCCCGATCAGCTGCGGGCTTTTTTTGCAATCTTCGCGACCGGCGCCACCGTCGTCCCTCTTTGTGAAGAACTGCCCGTGGAGGAGCTCCGTTTTTTGATCGAAGACTCGGAGCCGACCCTTGCTTTGGCATCTCCTGCGTTTTTTGAGAAAGTCAAGGAGGCCGCCGGAGATCTCCCGGTGATCTCATTTGAGGATCTGCCCCGAGAGGCGGAAGCGAAGTACGAGGCCGGCCCTGCCTCGCAGGACGACACAGCTTGCATACTTTACACTTCGGGATCCACGGGAAAGCCGAAAGGCGTGATGCTCACGCACCGCAATCTCCTTGCAAACAGCTCAAGTTCCGCAGAGCTCATCGAAGCGGGCCGCGGCGACGTGGTTATGTCCATCCTCCCCTACTGGCACTCTTTTGCTCTGACGGTTGAGCTTTTCACCCTGCTTTGGGTTCAGGGGTCTGTGGCCGTACCCGCCGACAAGCGGGATTTCATACGAAACGTGGATCAATTCCAGCCCACGATCATTCTGATCGTACCTCGCATTGCCGAGATTCTGCGGCGATCGTTGGAGGAAGCGGTTCGTTCACTGCCGCCCTTCAAGCGGAAACTTTTTGAAAAAGCATATGCAAATGCATGCCGCGTTTGCACGGATGAACCCCGCGAGGCGGGATCCCTTTTTGACCGCCTGATGCGCCGCATTTATCTGGCGACCGTTTTCCGGCCGATCCGCAAGCGTTTCGGCGGCAGGCTGAGATTCTTCGTAAGCGGAGGCGCGCCGCTCCACAAGGACTACCAAGTGCACTTCAAGCGTCTCGGTATTCCGATCTTTCAGGGCTACGGTCTCACTGAATCGGCCCCCGTCGTTTCAGCTTCCTCTCCGTCGCGCCACCGCTTGGGTACGGCGGGTAAACTTGCTTCCTGGCTGAGCGCGGAGCGGGGAGGTGATTACCTCCTGGAGGATGAAACCGGCAGGCGCAGCAAACAGGGGCCCGGCGAGCTCCTCCTGAGGGGAGCCTGTGTAATGAAAGGCTACTGGAAACGCCCCAAGGAAACGGCCGAAGCACTCAAAGACGGCTGGCTTCACACCGGAGATCTCGGACAAGTCGACTCGGACGGTTTCCTCACTCTTGCAGGCCGCAGATCGAGTCTGGTGTGCCTTGTGGGCGGCGAGAAGTTTCACCCCGAGCCCATCGAAGCCAGGCTCAAAATGTCGCCTTATATCGCGGACTGTATCGTTTACGGCGAAGGGCGCAAGAACGCTTACGCCTTGATAGTGCTTGAGGAGGAAACCACAAAGGGAATGGGGCCGGCGGAGGTACGTTTTCTGGTCAAGCAGGATATCGATCGGTTGCTCTCCCAATCGCCCCCCCATTGGAAACCGCGGGACTTTGAGTTCGTTGAGCCGTTCAGTGTGGAAGCAGGGTTGCTTACCGCCACCATGAAGGTCAAGCGTGCAGCGGTGCTTGCCTACTGGGCAAAGACGGTGGAAGCACTGGATGTGCGGAACGGCGAAGTTGTGCTGGACCGAAGCGGGTCTTTGCCCTCAGAATCCGAGTGAAGCTCCTGAAAGCCGCCGCCGCAGCTCCTCCATGAGGGCATCTTCCTCGGAAGGATCCTTCGCCTGATAAGTCACGGAAAAACGCAGAAACGGCCCGGCGTCATCCCAAGGCACCGTCAACACAAGGTACTTTCTGAGCAGGTATTCCGCCGCAGCTTCAGCTGTGGAGAATTCCCGCCCACCGATCTTCCGCGGCGCCGGAACGTACAGGAAGTAGGTGCCGCCCGGCATATGCGCGTCGAATCCCAACAGCTTGAGCACTGCGACCAATTTCTCAAGCCGCCTGCGGTATTTCTCGCGGGCCTTGCGGTGAATATCGTGATCAGCCAAAGCCACACACGCAGCCTTTTGAATGGCTTTGAATTGACCGGAATCGCAGTTGTCTTTGACATCTGCAAGCGCCCGGACAATCAGCGGGTGTCCGGCTACGAAACCAAGACGCCAACCGATCATATGAAAACCCTTTGACATGGAATGTATCTCGATCCCCACGTCGCAGGCACCCGGCGTTTGGAGAAAGCTGCGCAGTTCGCCGTAGGCAAGCAGCGCATGCGCGGCGTCGTTTACAAGCACGATATGTTCTTCCCGGGCGAACGCCACCGCTTCCTCCCAGAAACTGGGCGGCGCGACCGCACCTGTGGGCGAATTGGGGTAATTCAAGACCATAAGCTTGGCCCGCCTTCGGATGTCAGCCGGTATCGAATCCAGGTCCGGGAGGAATCCGTTTCTTCTCTCAAGCTTGGCCTCGTAGACTTCGCCTCCCAAATATCTTGTATGCGTTCCCGCCACAGGATATCCGGGAACGGTCATGATCGTTACATCGCCCGGGTCGATGAAGACCAAAGGCAGCATTGCAAGACCACTTTTCGAACCGATCACATGGTTTATCTGCGTATCAGGATCGAGAGAAACCCCGAACACCTCCTGCATGAACTTGGCCGCCGCTTCCTTGTATTCCTGAATCCCGTTATCGGCATACCCACGGTTCTCAGGGTCATCAACCTCGCGCTTGAGCGCCTCACGGACCGAGGGTGCGGCCGGCTCATCGTTCTCGCCGATTCCGAAATCGAGCAACTTCCTGCCGGGTTGAGCTGCCAAAGTTTCACGTTTGGCGCGCTTGATCCGCTCGAACTTGTAGATCTTTGTGTCCTTACCGTAAGAAGGACCGCCGATCCTCTCCGCAAAAAGCTGCTGGAAGTAAGGTTCGCCGCTCATACCTCTCTCTTGCCGGTCTCCTACAAAGAGCCTTCCTCCGTTTTGGTCCTGAAAAACTTAAACGTCCGCGCCAAGCCTTCAGCTAATGTAGTGCGGGGTTCCCACTTAAGGACGTCGCGTGCCTTGGCCGGATCCACCGCGTTCCGGGGCACATCTCCGGGCCGCGGCGGCGCATCTTCCACAGGTACGGTCTTACCTGCAACCGAGCACAAAGTGTCGAAGATCTCACGCGTTCGACTCTGTTTGCCCGTCCCGATATTGAGAGCCTCCCCGTCGCCGCGCTCAAGCGCGGCCACATTAGCCTGAGCTACGTCCCCCACGTAAACGTAATCCCTGAAGCAGCCCCCATCGCCTGGTTTCGCAAGCCCGTAAATCTTCACCGGCCTGCCTGCGGCCAAACGCTGGGAGAAGATCGCGACCACACCCGCCTCACCGTGGGGGTCCTGCCTCGGACCGTAAACATTTGAGTAACGCAGCGAAGTCCACCGCAGCCCGTACTGCAGGCCGAAGAAGCGCACATAGAACTCCCCCGCCGC
>CAZGYL010000359.1:0-5690 GCA_964529985.1 uncultured Planctomycetia bacterium
AATGCGGGCACCCAGCGTCGAAAGGGTGTCTACGAATTACGCACGGTCATATATAAGCCTCTAGCAGGCATGCATGACTGAAATATGATTGAAGATACGATTGCAAGCATTTCTTCACCCCCGGGCGGTTCTCCCAGGGGCATTGTGCGCCTGAGCGGGCCCGAGGCCTTCGCGCTTGCTTTCAGTGTTTTTGAGCCGCAAGAGACCGGGAGCGCGAAGGTGCCTCAGGGCGGCGCTTGGGCGGGTTTCCAGGGGCGCGTTCCCGGGCCGCAGGGCACTCAGGCGCCTGCGCGATTGCTCCTTATGAGCGCGCCGCGTTCTTACACGCGGCAGGATGTTGCTGAGATTCACACGCTTGGTGCGGTTCCACTCTTGAACTACCTGCTGGGCCTGTTGGTGCGCAGGGGAGCCCGTCTTGCAGAGCCCGGAGAGTTTACGCTGCGGGCTTTTCTGAACGGGAGGATCGACCTGTCTCAAGCTGAGGCGGTGGCGGCACTGATAGAAGCCGCCGACAAGGAAACCTACAGGAGGGCGCAGAGAGCGCTTGAAGGCCGACTGGGTGCTGAACTTTCCTCCTTGCGCCGCAGAATCGTCGAAGTGAGAGCAGAGCTTGAATCGGTGCTCAATTTTCCGGAGGAAGAGGATGTCCGCGGGCGGCCCGAGGAGGAAGTGAAAGAGGTGTTGCGGGAGGTCGCCGAGCACCTGGAGCGGCTCTGCGCGGGCCGCGTCCTTCAGGAGGAATACCCGCGTATCGTTCTTGCGGGTAGAACCAATGCAGGCAAATCAACGCTTTTCAACGCGCTTCTGGGCTGCAATCGGGCCGTGGTTCACCACGTGGAAGGCACAACCGCCGACGCAGTGACAGCGACGCTCCAGTTGGGTGGGATAACCTGCGTTCTTGTTGATACGGCCGGAACCGAAGGGCCTGAAGATCCCGTGCAAGAAGCTGCTGCTGCGGTAAGGGCAAAGGAGATTCAGAACGCTGACATTGTTCTGGGAGTCGTTGACGCCACAAGGCCTGATTACCTCCTCCTGCTCCAAGAGCTCCGCTGCTCGGGAAACTGCAGCCTGCTTGCAGCCACAAAGGCCGATGTTCTCAAAGAGCCGAAAGCGCCGCAGGACGTACTCCTTGTTTCCGGGAAAACAGGATACGGGATCGAGCGCCTCAAAAGCGCCCTTGCAGCTGTGGTCGCGGGGGCAAGCGGCGGGTTTGTTGTTTCCGCGCACCAAAAGGAAGCGGCAGGCCGTGCGCATGAGGCCTTGAAGCGCGCCGAACGTCTTCTCGGACAGCCTGAGCTCTGCTGCGTGGAACTGCGCAGCGCAGAGCAGGCGCTGGGAGAGATACTCGGGGAGGAAGCCGGTGCCGATCTGCTCGGCGTTATCTTCAGCAGGTTCTGTATAGGCAAGTGACGGATCCGCCTTCAGGCGGCTTCGTCCACGCCCACTTCCTTGAGCCCTTCGTCAATTTGCGCCAAGCTCAGGCTTATCCGCTTGCTTACGCCTTTCTCCTCCATGGTTATTCCGATGAGAGAGTCCGATTTCGACATCGTAAGCTTGTTGTGCGTGATAAGCAGGAACTGAGTCTTGTCGGTGAACTGATCAAGCAGGATCAGGAAACGCTGGATATTAGCCTCATCCAGGGCCGCGTCCACCTCGTCCAGGACCACGAAAGGCGTGGGCCGCACCTTGAGCACTGCAAAAAGCAGGGCGATGGCGGCCAGTGTGCGTTCACCTCCTGAAAGCTGTCTTATGCTGCTGGGCTTTTTCCCGGGCGGTCTTGCAATGATTTCCACCCCGGCCGTAAGAATGTCTTCGCCTTCTTCGAGCTGGAGCTCCGCTTTTCCGCCGCCGAAGGTCTTGCGGAAGAGTTCTCCGAAAGCTGCATTTACAGCCTGAAAAGTTTCAGCGAACAGGCGGCGGCTCCTGCGATTGAGATCGTTGATAACGTTGGTAAGCCTGGTCTTGGCTTTAACCAGATCGTCCCGCTGAGCCGCAAGGTATTCAAAGCGTTCCTCGAGTTCCTTAAGTTCTTCTATAGCCTGCAGATTCACGTTGCCGCAACGGCTGATTTTCTCCTTAAGCTCGTGAATCTGCTCTCGCAGCCCTTCCTCAGGGGGTGTCCTGCCGAGGTTCTCGATTTCTTCTGATTTTTCTTCTCCTCTTGCAACGGCCCCGAGGTCTATGCCGTACTCTTCTTTGATCCCTTCAATCACTCCCTCGGCCTTGATCGCAACCTCGCGCTGCTCGATCTCCATATCCGAAATGTCCGAACGCAGCTCTTCCAGTTTCCTTTCGACTTCCCCGAAGGCCTCTTCGGCCCGGTTTGCTGCGTTCAAAAGATCGGTCAGCCTCCGGCGAGCCTCTTCAAGACGAGCCCCGAGCTCTTTTTCCTCCTCTTGCTTGCGGATTAAGGTTTCCCTCAGCCTCCGGAGCTCTTCTTCAGCCTCCTGGTGGGATCGAGCGGCATTACGCTCTTCAGCCTGTGCGCGCTCAAGCTGCGCTTTTCTTTCATTGAGAAGAGACTCCACTCGGCTTTCGGCTTCTTCCAGACGACGGACTTTTTCGCGCGCTGAAGCTTGGGTTACCCTGAGGTCCGAAAGAGCTCTTTCGGTTTCACTGAGCTTGCGGCGGATCGAGTTAAGCTTTTCTTCGGCGCCTCGGACCTTGGCCTCAACTTGCTCGCGTTCCTGCCGCACGGCGCAAAGTGAAGCCCTGAGGCTGAGGGCCGCTTCCTGCAGATCCTTAAGGTTATATTGCTTTGTACTTTGCTCACGCTTTAGCACATCAACCTGAAGGGCAAAATCCGCACGGCGGGTCGCCACATGGCGTATTCCTTCGCAGGAGGCTTGAATCCGCCCGAGCAGTTCGGCCTCACAGGAAGCGATCGCTCTTATGCGTTCGTTCAGCTTGTTTATGTGGTTCTTGCGGGCGCCCACCTCGCGGCCGAGTCGCTCTTCCTCAACACGCAGGACCTGGATTTCCTCCTTGCAGCGCAGAAGCTCCGTCCTGCGGACCAAGACTCCTGCAGGCGTACCAAGCCGCACACCTCCCCAAGGCTCAAGGACCGCCCCAGAGGTGCTTACAACGCGCCAGAAGCTGGAACCTGCGCGGACAAGCTCCCGCCACCTCTCCTCTTCAACTACGGCCGTGCGGCCCAGGAGCGCCTCAAGCATCGGCCTGAGCTCAGGCTCGCAGCTGAAGGTCGTCAGAGCAGGGACAGAGCCCGCTGGCGGACCGGGAGTCCTCAGGTCGGACACTCCGGAGGCAGAGGTTTCTCGAGCGCCCTGCCGGGCTTCTTCAGTGCTCTCTGCCCCGAGGCAACCGGTGGTGCAAGGTCCGGCGGCGACTTCAGCTGCCTCTTGAGGAATCGGGAGAATACGACTGCCCGAGCTTGGGTCTGTAAGGGCCGCTACGGGCTTCAGGCGGCTTCCAACGGGTGCGGCAAGGACAACAGCCGCAAGCGCTGCTTCGGCCCCCAGGAACTCGCGGAGGGCCTCAAGGTCTTCGAACGCCTCTACCACAACCGCCTGGGCCCATGGCCCCAGCGCCGCCTCAACAGCTTTCGCGTAGCGGGGTTCGACGGTGAGCAGTTCTGCAAGAAGGCCTCTAACATTCTCCACACGGCCTTCTCGTGCGGCCTGAATAGCCCGCCGGGTTGACTTGCCGACACCCTCAAGATCTGCAAGCAAACGCTCCAGGAGCTCCTTGCGGCTCTCGAGGGCCTGGAGTCGGCCTCTTGCCTCCGCCCATTTGCGCTCGCTTTCCTCAAGCTGCGCCGTCTCCTCGGCCAAAGCTTCCGCCACAGCCTCCCTCTGGCGCGCAAGGCGGGTCTTCTCGGTTTCAAGGACGGCACGGATCTCGCGGGAGCGCTTTTCCTCGGCTTCACTGAGGCACAGGGCGCGGGAGAGCGCGGCGTGTTCCCTCTGAAGCCGTCCCAGTTCGGCTTTCAGGAGCTGAGCCTCTCTTTCTTTCGACGCTATGCTGTTGCGGATCTCGGTTTCCCTCTGCAGGAGGCCCACAAGCTTGTTTCTAAGGACGCTGAGCGCGGAATCCTCCTGGCGCATGGACTCCCGAAGCTCGGTTGCCTGTTCCTTTACCTGTGCGGCTGAGCGATCGAGCTCTTCGATTCTCTCTTCGGTGCGCGCTCTCTCAGCCCCCAACCCTTCCAGTTCTTCCTTGAAGGCTTCAATCGCATGACAGGCCCGTCGGGCCTCTTCCCTCCGGTGCTCAGCAGCTTGCGCCAGCTCAGTAAGCCGTTTTTCGGTTACCGCTATCGTTTCCCGGATTCGGCTTTGTTGATTACGGATTCCCTCGAGTTTGGCTCCGAGCGAGCCGAGCGTTTGATCGGCCTCAGCGCGAAGCTCTCGGTAGCGCCGCGCTTCGTTCTCCTTTTCCTGCCTCTCGCTCTCAAGCGCTTCGAGCTCCTTTCGGGCCAGAGACAGCCGGAAGGTCCATTCGCTGCGCTCCCTGTAGAAGCGCATAAGATCGTGCCAGGCGGCTTGGAGCCGGCAGCTGCGCAACTCGGCCAGAAGTTCTCTGTACCGCCTGGCCCGCCCCGCTTGAATCCGAACGCTGCGGATTCGTTTTTCGATTTCGCTCAGCAGATCATTGAGGCGGGCGAGGTTATCCTCGGTGCGAAGCAGCTGTCTAAGCGCTTCGTCCCTGCGCATTCTGTATTTTGAAATCCCGGCCGCCTCCTCGAAAATAACCCGTCTTTCCTTGGGTGAGGCTTGAAGCAGGAGATCGATCTTGCCTTGCTCCAGGATCGAATAGGACTCGGTGCCGATTCCGGTTCCGGCAAGAATTTCCCGGATATCGCGCAACCTGCATTTCGACCCGTTGAGGCGGTACTCGCTTTCTCCCGACCGGAAAAGCCGGCGCGCTACAGCCACCTCGGCGGCCTCCACAGGCAGAAGGCCGTCTGCGTTGTCGAACTCAACGATTACCTCCGCAAAGCTCACGGGACGCCTGGTGTCTGTGCCCGTGAAGATAACGTCCTTCATTTCCTGGCCGCGGAGGTCTTTTGCGGACTGCTCCCCGAAGGCCCATTTGAGCGCGTCTACCAGATTGGACTTTCCACAGCCGTTGGGCCCGACAATAGCGGTTAGGCGACCGGCGAATTCAATCGTGGTCCGATCACAGAAAGACTTGAAACCTTGGAGGGTCAAACGCTTGAGGTACATACTTGGTCCGTACAGCGGTCTCCCGCCCTTTTCTTCACTGTTTCTCCTCACATCAGACGGCCGGAGCGGCACTTCCTGGAAGGACTCCGGCCGCTTCCGTCCCCGCGGCCCTCCACTTCTCGGCGAAGAAGGCCCAGCTCTCCAGAACGAGGCTCTCAACCACCTGCTGGCCTGCAGCCCGCAGCTCGGCCGATTCTTCGACGATACCGCAAAGCGAGACCAACGGAAACATTTCAGCAAGATACTCGTTTCGGGTCAGAGGGTCAAGGGGCGCTTCCGTCGGGGGCCGGACACCCGGGCTGTAAGAAGCCCCCTCACGCCGCCCTCTGAAAATCTCAGCTACTTCGACGAATCTCTGCGCGTCATTGCGCGCAGCCTCCTTGAGAATCCTCTCCTCTGTGGTTTCCTCAACAAAGAGCGGTATACCCAGCCCCCTCGATTCCTTCACCACCTTTTCCACCAACCGCCGCAGGACTTGAAGCGCAAAATCCAAACTTTCTTCGGCCT
>CAZGYL010000360.1:0-5688 GCA_964529985.1 uncultured Planctomycetia bacterium
TGCTTCGATAACCGACCGCTTCTTGTCCAGCCTCACCGGGATCCCGTGCTTCTCTATACTGTCGAACGTCCAACCTTTCGGTATGATCGCCTCCCGAATCTCCTTCTGTTTGAGATTAGGAAGCCCCAGGTCCTCAAGCATCATCTCGATGAGCTCTTCAAGCTCGATTTCGGTTTCAAGGTAATCGACTCCGGGCTGATCGCCGGCCTGTCCGGGCCTGCCTTGGCCCGGCTTGGGACGCTGTCCGATCACTTTGCCGCGCTTTGATTCTCCGCTTCCAAAACCTCCTCCGGCACCGCCCACCTTACCGTGAATGAAGTGGTAGCTCTTGAGCCCACGAATGGGAACCCGCACGATCTGCTTTTCTCTACGCGTTATAATGGCCTCTTCGCTTATAATGTCGGGAAGATTCCTGCGTATGGCTTCCCTGAGCTTCTGGCGGTGCCGTGCTGCATCACTCCTGCCCCGGGGCGCCGAATCATAGTCCGGCTTTACGACCGGCATGCGCTATTCCTCCTTGCGCAACATCTCCCCCACGAAAGAAAGGAGAGCCTCTGCGCACTGAGGGCAGTAGCCTTTGTCCAGGAGCTTGGCCACAGCCTCCTCCTTGCGCTTGAGCGTTTTCGGGTCCTTGCGGGTCTTGTCCGCAAGAGTCAGGGATACCACGTTCTTAAGATCCGCCATGAGTTTCTTCTCGATGGCTTCCTGAAGAGGCGGATAGCTCTTGAAATCGAACGGCTCGTTGCGATCGAGTGCATCGGATTTGAAAACGAAGAGCCCTTGGCGGAATTCGTTCTTCGCACCTTCGGATATACCGATCATCTCCTCGATCGAGCGCATGAGGCGTTCGTCGGGCGGGCTCTCCTCCTGCGTCACAGGGTCTACGATTTTACGCTTGAGGCAGTAGGCCGTCGCGTTTTTCATGTAGTTTTCAAAAAGCGCCTGCGCCTGATCCTCATACGCGTACAGGAAAGCGCGGTTCACCTCTTTGCGGGCTTGTTCGCGGTACTCGGCCAGCACGCTTCCCTTCTCGGCAAGCAGGAGATCCATATAACGGGACTTTTCTTCTTCCGTGAATCCGATGTGGTGTTCGAACTGGTGTTTGAGCGCCCGAATGGCGTCCACGGGATTCACGCAGCCGTTTCCGTCTTTGGCCGCGCCCAAAGCGATGTTAAGGGCGTTCATAATGAATCGAGGGCTTATACCGGACATGCCCTCGCCCTTTTCTTTACCTTCCAGCCTCAGCTTCTTGACATCTACCGGATCCTTTTCTTTTTCGAGGATCGCTTCTCCGTTGTAGTACTTCGCCTTCTTTATCAGATCGGAACATGAGGGAGTGGGCACAAGCCGTGTAAGGACGGCGAAAAGACTGACCAGCTCAAGCGTCAAGGGAGCAATGTGTACTCTATCTTTAAATTCGCTCCGGTCGATCAGCTTCTTGTAGATCGCCACTTCATCACGCACCTTCAAGTTGTAAGGCACGTAAATGGGGTACATTCGATCGTGAAGCGCTTCGTTCTCCTTTTGTGCCTTGAACTTGTCGAACTCCGTCTGGTTGGTGTGGCTCAGGATCACGACATCTATGTACATTTGAGGAAAGCCCGGAGCCTTGATAAGCTGTTCCTGTGCTACGGTTATAAGCACGTAGTGGAACTTGATATCGCACTTGAGGATTTCAATATATTCGATCAAGCCGCGGTTTGCGATCTGCAGCTCACCGTCGAACTTATATCCGAGCGGATGGCCTTCCCCGTACTGCGTTATCTTGGCCAGATCCACATGACCGATGAGCTCGGAGATGTCCTGGTTCTTGGGATCTGAAGGCTGAAAAGTACCGATTCCGATTCGCCCCGTTTCGCTGAACCGGAACTGGACGACCGGCATTTCCTCCCACTTCAGGTTACCGCTCGGATCCCGGTACTTGGGATCATTGGTGAGCCTGTATTTACATACCGGACATAGATCCCCCTCGATGCGCACGCCGAGCAGTTCTTCGAAATGGGGTCGCTGGGAGCGCGGAATCAAGTGCAGGGGCTCCTCGTGTATGGGGCAACCCTTGATCGCGTACGCCGGGGTGGACATCTGCTCGAGGCCGCGCTTGAGCATGGTCGCTATGGTGGATTTCCCGGAAGAAACAGGACCCACCAGAATCAAAATGCGTTTACCGGTTTCGGTCCTGTTGGCCCCGGCCCGAAAGAAGCGCACGAGGTCGTGAAGCACCTCATCGATACCGAAGATTTCCCCGCTGAAGAATCTGTACCGCACCATGTCTTCGTAGTGGGGCAGTTTCTCCGAGTCATCGATCTCTTCGGTCCCTTTCGCCATGATCATGTCGTAGATGCGCCCCGGGGCCGTCTGAGCTATCTTGGGATTCTCGTGGACAAGGGCCATGTATTCCTTCATGGTCCCTTCCCACTCTTCGGTTTTCCATTTCTTTGATTCCCGGATCAAATCATCCAAGCTGCGCATGAACTCGTCGCTGGGGGCGGTCATGACTTTGCTCCTCTGCAGAAAAATGATCATGGCGCGGAAACGATTTTCGTCTTCGCGCCATAGTAAACCGCTATTATCAAAGAGCTGCGTTCTCTCCTAAGACATCCTCTATGATACCGCCCGGCAAGGGGGGCGCAAAAAATTTTCCACACCCGGCGCCCCAATCCCCATTGGCGACCTGTGCGGGCGGGTTTCAAAACCTCTTCGCCTGTCTGTGTTTAGGAATCGCCTCAAGAGCGCCCCTTGGGGACGGTGCGGTCGCAGAGGCGTTTCGCCCGTGGTTCCTCTCAGCGCTCTGTACCGCGTTTCGCCGGTTTCGCGCTGCAGGCGGTGTTTCAAAGACCACCGGCGACCCTGAGACGGTTTCATCCGCATTTCCAGCGCGTAAAATATGGCTTTCAGCACAAGAGGAGCAAGAAAGGAGCGAAACCGTGAAGGATCTTACACCAATCCCCGTCGGTCGGATTTTGCAAACGG
Organism: uncultured Planctomycetia bacterium; assembly: GCA_964529985.1. Classification (GTDB taxonomy): domain Bacteria; phylum Planctomycetota; class UBA8108; order UBA8890; family UBA8898; genus CAZGYL01. The sequence continues at coordinate 2,971 of CAZGYL010000360.1, forward strand.
CTTTTGAGAATCGGATTGTGATTCCAGCGTACAATGTGGCCCACTTGCCCATGCTGGAAGCCATAGTTCGGGCGCTTGTAGAGACAGATTGTTTCAGTCTGATAGAAGTTTCGCGGCCTGATGTGGAAAAATTCGGTGCCCAAAGTTTTGAGGCTGTGGCGGAGGAGTACAGACGGTGCGCGGACCGTTCCGTCACCCGCCTCCATTTGGATCACGTTCCGGTTGTTGACGAGGAAGGGCGCCGCATAGACTGGCGTTCGCTTATCGAACTCGGTCTGGAGCAGGGCTACGACAGCGTTATGATCGACGGCTCGCGGTTGCCTCTTGAGGAAAACATAGCCGTGACAGCGGAAGTCGTTCAGCTCGCGCACGCACAGGGGCGCCCGGTTGAAGCTGAATTGGGTGCTGTGTTGGGCCATGAGCCCGGTCCGCTTCCCCCTTATGAAGAGCTGTTTCGGACGGGACGCGGTTTTACCGATCCTGAGGAAGCCGCTCGATTCGTCCGGAGCACCGGTGTGGATTGGCTGTCGGTGGCGTGTGGAAACATCCACGGGGCGATAAGCGGTGCTGACAGGGATAAAGAAAAGGTGCAGGCCAGAATCAACTGCGAGCACTTGGTGAAGTTGCGTGAGGCCGCCGGCAACATACCGCTTGTTCTTCACGGGGGATCAGGAATCAAGCGGGAATCGGTACTTGCCGCAATCCGCGAGGGCATAACGAAGATAAATATCGGGACCCAAATCCGTCAGGCATACGAGAGGACTTTGAGGGAGACGGGGGACGTCAAAAAGGCGCAGGACGCAACTGCTGCAGAAGTCGTCGCGCTTACGAAGGATTATTTCGGCATCGAAGGCAGCGCCGGGGTACTGGCCGCAAAGTGCGCCGCCGGCGGCTGAACGTGAGGAGCTGGCCTTATCGGAATACAACCAGCTCCTCGAGGCTCTTACGGGGAGTCGGCTTAGGGCTTTGATCCGGGTAGCCCAAAGGAGTCATTGCAAGAGGCTCTTCGCCCGGTGGAAGATTGAGAATGGAGCGGACCGCCTGAGGATCAAAGGCCCCGATCCAGCATGTGCCCAAGCCCTCGGCGTGAGCTGCTAAGGTGAGGTGATCGAAGGCTATGGTGGCATCCACATCGGCGTAATTCTTGCCGTCGCGTCTGCTCCACGCCCGAGCGGGAATTGCGCAAATGAGCAGAATGACGGGCGCTTCGTAGAACCATTTTTGACCATAGGCGTCCTTGAGCCTGGCGCGCAGCTCCTTTTCCCGGATCACGTAGAGTTTCCAGGGTTGCCTGTTTGCGGCTGACGGTGCCAGGCGCGCTGCTTCAAGCACGCGCTTGAGTTTCTCCTCGCTTACAGGATCGGGTTTGTATGCACGAATGCTTCGACGCGTTGCGATTGCTTCGCTGAGCTCCATAAGTCCTCCTCCTTTGAAGGGGCACCTGAGGACCGCGACGCAGAGGATTGTCTGCGGTCGGCCCGATTTACTGGCCCAGACCGGTATTCAAGATCGGTATAGTAGCTTTGTACACGTCCTGCTGCAACCGTATCTGCTCTGGCGGTGCATGGGCCAGGCGGTATCCTTGGATAGAAGTGCCCGCAGGAGCACTCCGTGCGGCCTGAATCGGGAGCAACCGCGCTTAAGGCCGCAGCGTACAATCTCCGCTTGTTTTGTAAGGAGCAGACAGAGGAAAAAGCATGCGCCGGATTCTTTTGGCACTTTGTTTCGTCTTCCCGGTGGCCTCGGCGCCGGCCCGGAACGTCTTCGGCGAGCTGGCCAGGAGAGCGCAACAGGCAGCCGTGGGGCTTTCCTGCAGAGGGCCGGCCGGGCGCTATTTCGGAACGGGCACCCTGATTCGCTCCGACGGCCTCATTCTTACCTCAAGTACGGTGCTGCCACCCGGCGCAAGCGAGATCACCGTGACGTTCGCAGACGGCACGGTCCTGCCCGGCCGTCTGCTGGCAGTGGATCCAAAGTTTGAGTTCGCATTAGCCAAAGTGGACGGCCGCACTTTTCCTTACCTGCCGCTTGGAACGAGCAAGAGGACGGCTTTGGGAGAGCGCGTGCTGACGCTGGGCAATGCGTTCGACAGCGCGCGTTCTGACGGCCGTGTCAGTGTCGGTGCCGGCGTTGTCTCGGGTTTGTACAGTCTGAACGAAGTTCAAGGAGAGGCCACTTACCGCGGTCCGGTAATCGAAACCGACGCACCGCTCAACCCCGGTTCCGACGGTGGAGCTTTGATTGATACGGCCGGTTCGGTCATAGGCGTCTTGTCTCTGAACTACAGCCCGATGCGCTACCTGGGCACTGCTGTTCCGATTGACAGGCTGAAGGAGAAAATCGCCTCCCATGTCTCCGGGCCTGTTCCCATAGCAGCGGAGCCTCCCTGCGGGACCGAAAGGTTCGCGGTCCCTCAGAGCGTACTCGGTGCGTGGAAGGATTCGGTTGTAGCTTTAAGAGTGAAGCGCACAAGTGACGAAGCTCCGGATCTCTCCGCATCGTTTCCGGGCTTATCCCCGGCTCCGTGGCGGGGCAGGGGCGCAGCCCGGTTTCTCAAACGCCCGGACGGACTGGTAAGCGGGGTGTGTATCGACCCGTCGGGGCTCATACTTACAAGCCGCTACAACATTGCGGGTACCGCAGCGAAGATTGAAGTTCGTGACGCTGACGGGGCATGGCACCCTGCACGGGTTCTGGCCCGGGACGCGGTTGACGAAG
>CAZGYL010000361.1:0-5657 GCA_964529985.1 uncultured Planctomycetia bacterium
CGCTGACGGGGCATGGCACCCTGCACGGGTTCTGGCCCGGGACGCGGTTGACGATCTGTCGCTGCTCAGAGCTGAGGGGGGCAGGTGGAAGGCTGCCGGCCCGCCGCAGGCCGAGCCGATTGCAACCGGCATGCCGGTTTTTGTGCTCGGCCGTTCGCCTGACCCTGGAGCTCTTACCGTGACCGCAGGCGTCATAAGCGCTGCGAGCCGCAATGCCGGAAGACTCTTCCAGCATGATGCCGCTCAGAATGCAGGAAACACCGGCGGCCCTGTGATCGACCGCAGAGGCCGGTTCTTGGGATTAGCTGTTTATGTGGGGCACCTGTGGCCCGAATGGGCGGTCAACTCCGGGATCGGGTTTGCTGTAAGAGGGGATTGGCTGAAGGAAGTTTTGCCGGTCCTGCGGAAGGGCGAGGATGTGCCGCGGCCGAAGCTCCCCTTCCTGGGAGTGGGCCTCAGCGGCCCCGACGTCGGGCCGGTACGGGTCAAGGTGGTACCGAATCAGCCTGCCGCAAAAGCGGGGATTAGAACCGGCGACCGGATAGTGCGGATCGGAGAACATGAAATACATTCATGGCTTGATCTGCGCCGGGCGATCAATGAACACAAGGTCGGCGACCGGGTGGAGATAACGATCGAGCGCAACGGCAAGCGAAAAAAGATTGTCGTAACTTTGGGCGAAAGGCCCGAAGGGAGGTGACCCTGTGGCTGTGATTATTGCGGTGCTCTGCCTGTTCCCTCTTGGGATTGAAGAACAAAAGCAGGTCGTCGCGCTCTATCCGAAGGTCAAGAATGCCGTGGCATTTATCGATGGCGGATCCGGTGTTGTTATAAGCCCGGACGGTCTTCTGTTGACTTGCAATCATGTTGTGGCAGCCCGCCTTCCCACTTGGCGACTTTATTTGAGCGGCGGAAAGCGCTATGAGGCGGAAGTTCTGGGCAGGCAGGTTGAAAACGATATCGCACTGCTTAAGATCCGGGGCGAAGGCCCGTTTCCTTACCTCCCGATAGCAGCACGGGGCACGGTTCACGTCGGAGACATTGTACTTGCCCTGGGAAATCCGTTTCTTTTGGGTTCCGACACTCCCCGCTTTCTGCCGGTTCCTCCCGAGTTCGAGCCCAGCATGACATGCGGCATTGTAAGCGGTTTGGGCAGATCAGGCCGGCTGACAGGCGATATTATCGAATGCGATGCCGCGCTTAATCCGGGCAATTCCGGCGGCCCCATCATCAACCTGCAGGGGGAGATTGTGGCGCTGGCCGGCCGGATCGCCAATCGGTTCGGGGTACGGGCGAACAGCGGCGCGGGTTACGGGCCCTCCTGCGAGGTTATTCATCGGTTTTTGCCGGCGCTTCTCAAAGCCGGCGGCCGTGAAGTTTTTGCCGGAGACCTTCCCGGTTTGGAATTAGCGGAAGACGCAGGCGCGGTGGTGGTGCGGAAGGTAGCGCCGGACAGTTCGGCTGAAAAAGCAGGCTTGCGGCCCGACGATCAAATCATTTCTGCAGGAGATTTCACGGTACGCTCTCCGCAGCGGTTCAGGAGCGCCCTTGCCTCATACCCTGCAGGTGCTGTGATCACTCTGTGGGTCAAGCGCGGCAAGAAAGATCTGATGCTCCGGGTGCGGCTTGAAGGGAGTTCGGCTGAAGTTGGATTCCTCGGTGTTCGAGTACGCCCATCGAAGGATGGACTTGTTGTTGACGGAGTGGTGGATCCGGCGAAATCCGCCGGTGTAAAAGCGGGCGATCTGCTTGTGGCCTTTGAAAACACACCCGTGGGGAGCGCTGAGGAGCTTGCTTTGCTTCTCACGGTTTCACCGGCGGGTGATACGGTCACTGTGACGGTGAAGCGCAAGGGAAAAGAGCTGCGTATCAAGGTGAAGCTGGCTGCTGTTCGCCGTTTCCTGCAAGGAAAACCTTACTATTGAGCGCTCCCCGCCGCAGGGCTTCCGGATTGCCCGGCCAGCGATGCAGTCGTCTCGGCTTCATTTATTGCTGCAGTAGAAGCGCACGATACGCAGGAAATTTGAGCACCTTTCCAGCAGGAAGCCCGATGAGCTTGGTGCAGATTATGACGGATTTCCCGTCAGGCTGATCCTCCTTGGTGCCTTCCACGTAGACGCGATATTTGCCGCGGACGAAATCCGCGGGTTCAACTCGCTCCCGCCAAACCACGTACCGCGGCAGGCCCAACATGATGTAGCGGTTGCCGTTTATCAGAAAAAGAGGAGGCGGAGGGGTGATTCGGACGAATGAGCCTTTGAGCCAAAGCAGTTTCGGCCTCTTCGGATCCTGCCAGCTCGGTGCCTGCGGCCAGCCTTGACCAAGGAGCGCGAGTTCCACGTTCCGAAGCCGCCTTCCTTCTGCTGCATCGTTCGTCAGGGCGAAAGTCACCCGTTCACCAAGGAAAAGTACAGGGGCTCCGGGAGTAAGAACCTGCATGAATTTCTTGGGCGGGATCGACGTGTCGCGCAAGAGAGTTGCGCTTTTTGCGAACCGAAGAGGGGTTTTCCCGCCGCGCTCAGAGAGCTCGTAGCCCCGCTTCGGATCGACTACAAGCACCCCTGCAGCTTCGAAGGGTTCACCGGTATTTTCCCCTTGAGATTCCTCTGCAGGAGGTTCAACCTGTCCGACTTCTTGGGTTTCGGTTTCAGAGGGTTGCTGAGGTTCTGCGGGGGGCGAGTACGCAGGCGATCGGCTCACGCGTGAGGCCGGCCCGCCTTGTTTTTGGAGGGCCTTTTTCGCGCGTATCATTCCGGCCAGCTCGCGCGACCTGATCTTGCGGAAAAGCGGATCGACGGCTGCATCGGCTTTTCGCTTCATGATGTCGGTCCCGTAACGATATATCTTTTCAACGAGTGTGTTGGCCCCGTCCAAATCCTCAGCTGCAACAGCGGCTTGGAGCGCTGCAAAATCCACGGCGAACTGCTTCTCCTTTGCTTCTTGTATGACTTGCTCCAGCGCCTGCAGCGCTGCTTCAACCGTTGCGACGGCTGGATAGGGCCGCGAAAGGAAGAGCGCGTAGCGCTTGCGCAGTTTCGCGATCGCCTCCTGCGCTCCTGCGAAATCTCCGCTTTCGGCCTTCTGTGCGATTGTTGCTTTTTCTTTAGAAATTTTCTTTACGATGGCAGCGGCCGTCTTTTCAGCGAAGAAGCGAACCAGGCGGCTTGTGACCTGCTGGGTTTCCGCCCGCGCCGCTTTGTTCCGGAGATCCTCAGCGGCGTAAAGCGCCTCTTCAGGAGGAAGAGAGGATCGCTTGAGCGCTTCGACCTTCCGGTAAATTTCTTCCTCCGGCTGTTTTTGGGCAGTCGGCTTCTTCGGGACCGCGACAAGCGGCTTGCTGCTGCGGCTGACAATAATGAATACAGCTGTAACGCAGGCAAGCATGATGATCCCGAGAAAGTATCCGGCGGGATTTTTAGGAGGGCGGCGGTAAGGCCGCCGGGTTCCGCGCCGCGGCCCTCGGGCGGATTCGTGGTATCGATCCATGCGTACACCTCCTGCCTGATGCTTGATGAAGCGAAAGCGCCGTCGGCGAAGACCCCACTGGACTTGCTCCTATTCTACCCGTGGGCTGCTTGAGGATCACGCAGGAGCCGAACAGAAAAAGGAGCCGAACAGAAAAATGGACCACCGGAGCGGCTTGCCGATCGGGCGCTGACAGGCTATGGTCCCTTGGTAGGCGATTTCGTATGGAAAAGACCGGGCTTGAGTACTTGGAAAGGCAGCAAAGCGCATTGGGAGCAACGCAGGTCGGCGATCCGTATAATGCCTCCGGTTTGATCGAATCGTTCCGCAAGACGGCGGTACACAGACCTCTGGTACTTGACAGCTACGACTGCGGAGCGGTATTGACCTACGACGTCAAGGGCATTGTCGAGGGACGAGTCGAGCCCGTCACCCTTCGAGTTGAGCGTTTTGTCGGCGGAGGCTTCGCCGGGCAGGTCTATCAGGTTCGGCTCTTGGAGGCGACCGGCGCGATTCCCGGGATCGAGAAGGGCGCTGTATGCGCAATGAAGATCCTCAAGCCGCCTTCCCGCCGTGCGCTTGCATTCCGCGAGGCTCTGTACCGCATAGGCTTCCAAGGCCCGTTTCAGTTGCAGGTGAACCCTGCGGCAGCCAGAGCAGGGGCTCTGTGGCAAAAACTCATACGGCGGGCCGCTTTGCTGCGGTTCGGCACCGAGAAGGCGGTTGCAGACATCTACGGGACTTTTGTCGACCGGCGGCTGGGCAGCACAGGCGAGCTGCTCGAGTGGATCGAAGGCCGGACATGGCTGCTCGAGGTGGACGACAATTTAACAGCGCTGCGGAGGTGGTGCCGCGGCGAGCCGGTCGACGAACGCCTCCTCGGGTCGCCCGAGTACAGAGCGAAACGTGTTTTCATGGCTCGTTTCGTTGAGCTCCTTCACGAGCTGGGAGCTCATGAGCTCGCCCGCCAGTATGAATGGTGGACTTGCAAGAGCCAGCCTAATTGCTTGAAGCGCCTTGAGAGCGAAGGGGATCCGGAAGCGGGACTTACGGCGGTTGACTTCAGGGCGGGCCTCGTGCTCCTGCCTTTCCTGCCCATGAGCCCGGCGGATTTCGTCCTTATTGCACGGGGGGTCAGACGAGGCGCGTTCGTCCAATTCGATCGGGGGGATTTGGAAAAGCTGAAAAAGTTCATTGAGAGGCACAGAGAGAGTTTCGAGGATCTCACGCATGTTGTTTCCGAGCTCACCGAGGTGGAAGCGGTTTACCGGGATTCGGTTCCCGACGTCACGCACCACAGGTTGCGCCTTCTTACAGACCGGCGGCTCAGACGCCGCATTCTGGAGGGTTTTGTAACAGCCTGGGAGACAAGGGGTACGATCGATCAGGCCTGCGCGCGGAATTTCCTTGAAAAACCCCTGCGGGCGCTTGCGTTCGGTGTTGTGGGATTGCTGGGCCTTCTGGCCCCGGTCGGCGGGGTCCTTACGGCCTGGGCCGGAGGGTTTACCGCAGCCGGCCTGCTTGCAGGTGGAATTGCGGCTTTGGCTGCGGCATGGTTCAGTCGTTTGACGCGCAGGCTCTGGGGGCGGGAGGATTTTCGCAGGCACTACAGGGAGCTTCTCGGAAGCGTTGGGTACCTGAAGCGCGCTTTGCGCGCAAAGATCGCAGAACGCTTGATTCGGTGGGTACGCTCGGGAAGAGTGGAGGCGCAGCGGGCCTTGCGGCTTGCAGAGAGTCCTTTGCGGTTCGCATTTCACATACCTTTCGGGATTCTTCCGGCTTCGCTGCATCGCTTTTTGACCGATAGAGAATATGCGCGCGAGCGCCTCCATGCGGTTTTCGTGCGTCCCGTGCGGCTTTACTTCAACGCGGAGGAACGCGAAGCCTGGCTCCGTGACATGGTGGAAGAAGGCCGCAGCAAACACATGCTTACAGACGAGGACGCTCAAACGATCCTGAGCCAGATTAAGGAGCCCTTCATACAGAAGTATCTCAAGAGTCTGGCGGTTCATGTTTGTACGCTTCCCGTCACGCAGCTTGTAGCGGCGGCGGTGGCGCTTTACGGGATCGTGCGGTTCGATATGAGTTGGAGCCAAGCCTGGAAATTCGCAGGCGGCATCTTCATTCTCTTTCAAGTTACACCTATATCACCCGGTTCCCTCTTGCGAGGCCTGTACGTTGTTTATCTGGTC
>CAZGYL010000362.1:0-5646 GCA_964529985.1 uncultured Planctomycetia bacterium
ACATTGGTCTTTCCGAGTCTTGACCGCGAACGAGAGAAAGATTCTACGAATCATGTACACTTATATACGAGCGCCCCTACAATGGTTAATTTTCGCCGCCATGCAATGAGCGTACCTCCCCGCCGTGCCGGCGAACATCGTACACGCCGAGCTTGTCTCCGTAGCGCAAGTACAACCGCCCGCCGCAGACCACCGGATGGGCCCACGTGGGCCGCTTGCCCGGGTCCTTGATCTGCAACCTCCCGGTCACTTCGAACCCTGTATCGGTGGCCTTCGCCAAGGCTGCTTTGCCGTTGTCTGCATACAAGTAAAACATTCCGTCGGCATAAGTCAGTGATCCGCTCTTGTATTTGTAGGACGACTGCAAGGGGGAGCACCGAAACACAGTCTCGCCTGTTTTGAAATCCACGCACACCCACGGAGCCCGCGGGGAGCCAAATTCGGCATAGCCGTACAACCTGCCGTTCACTAAGACCATGCCTCCCTGCTTGTTATCAAGAACCGGGTTGTGCCATTGCCGTTCGACCGAGCACTCCTTGCCTGAAACCTGCAATCGCAGCGAACTGGTTCCTTTGCGGACGCAGCCGGATACAATCAGAAAACCGTCCTGGAAAAGCGGCGTCAGGATATTCTCACCGGCATAAACCTTGAACGGATATTGCCACAAAAGCTTGCCGTCGGAGGCACGCACGCCGACAACGCTCTGTGCCATGAGGGTTATGATCTGTTTGAGGCCCCGGTAATCGACCAAGATCGGCGAAGCGTAGCTCGGCCGATCCTTTGCGCCGCGGCATTTCCAGACTGGTTTTCCAGTCTTCCTGTCCAAAGCCACGATGCTGATTTCTTCACCGCCCGGCGTGCAGATTACCAGATCACCGACGACAAGCGGCGATTCCGCCAAACCCCAGATGATATTGCGGCCGTTGAATTCTTTCAGGATATTGAGGGACCATACCACTTCTCCGGTATCCGCTTTGAGACAAACAAGATTACCGATCGCACTTTCGTGGTAAAGGAGGCCATCAGCGGTGATAGTGGGGGTCGAGCGCGTGCCGGGGTAGCTCCTCTTCCACGCTTTACCGTTTTTCTGCGTCCATACCGTGTTTCCGGTCATATCGAGCGCGGTGATGACGCAATCCCCGCCGATCTCACCCGTGATGTAAACCTTCCCTCTGGCTACAGCCACACAAGAGTACCCTTGGCCGATTCCACTTGCTTCCCAAAGGCGCGGGGGGCCTCCTTCAGGCCAGCTTTTAAGCAGCCCTGTATCGGCTGATTTATTATCGCGATTGGGCCCGTGAAACTGAGGCCAGTCGGCCGCGGACAACGTCTCGGCGGCGATTGCCAAAGCAAGCAGCAACATGCATTTCATCGGAAAACGCCTCATTCGGATAGAGCTTGCGGCTTTCTTAAAAAAATCGGCTTCTTGCACGGAACTTGCCTTTTTGCCACCTGCTATTTGGGCGCCGCTTCACAGTGGGGGTAACGGTAGTCGGCGCCATCGCGCGTGGAAACCTTGATTGTGCTGCCGTCCTTCAGAAAGTACATATAAAGCGAAGGGCTTGCGTGGTAAACGATCGCTTTTTCGTCTTTAGTCCAACGCGGGTATGCGAACCAGCGATTAACGCCTTCGGCGTTGGCGAACGGTCTGGGCTTGGTGATCGACGGTCGTCTCGGGTCGAAATCGGCGATGTAGAGTGTTCGTCCGGTGTTTCTGTACACGAAACCTTTCTGATATTCAAAACAGACCTTCGTCTCGCTGGGCGAGATACTGATGCGGTCCAAGATGCCGTGTTTGGCCAGTTCACACTTGATCCTTTCGAACTTGGGCTTGCCGCCGCGCCTGGGGGTCATGAGGAAATAGCCCCAGCCGAGCTTCGGGTGCGCACACTGCACGAGTATACGCCCGTCCTTGAGGCATGAATACGCCCAGGTGTGGTAGCTTTTGTCCGTCAGCGGGTATTCGTCGCCCGGCTTCGCTCCGACCTTGCTTGCCATCACATAAAAACTTACCCGGTCCGGATGGCGCCGGTTCCAGATGGGCGTATTCGTTCCGTCACGTGTCCACGTGGGATTGAAATCGGTGTGCGTACCATCGCTGAGCGCGTGCAAGCCGGTTCCGTCAACCTTAACTATGTGAATGGCGGTTTTCCAGTTGGTCACGACCGGATCGTTTTTCACTCGGCGGAAGAAAACAAGCATGTCGCCGGTCTTCGACCAGGAGGGCTTAAAATCTTCCTGTCCCCGTCCTTTGGGCACGACCAGCGGCTTGCCCTCGGGTGCGCCGAAGGTGTTGACGTAAATTCGGCCGTTCATGTAATAGGCGCCCCGGTATGCCGTTGGTTTAACCGAAGATCGTGTCGCCTTACCGCCATGTTTTGATAACAAGACAGCGATCTTCGGGCGCACTGCCTTGATCCTGTTGAAATCCAGTTGAAGCTTAAGAGCTGTGCCTATTGCCCGGTATATGCGTTCGAGTTCCGGGCTCCAGGGGCCGTTGACGGTATCAAGCGGTGTCTCGGAGCGGCTATTTCGAACGTTGACGCGAGCCCCTTTTGCCAGAAGCTTCTTAACTACAGCAAGGTGCCCGAAAAAAGCCGCCATGTGCAAGGCCGTCGAGCCGCTTTTGTCTTTGATATCCGGGTCTGCGCCGTTGGCCAGCAGCATTTCCGCCGCCCTTTCTTGACCGGTAATCGCCGCGACCATCAAGGGTGTCACGCCTGTTCTCGGCGCCTTTGCGTTTACGTCTCCGCCGGCTGCCAAATACAGGCGGATGGCTTCCAAGTTGCCTTCGGCCGCCGCCGTCCAGACATCGACTTTCGTTCCCGTCGCTTGCGCTTGCAGTGCCGCCGGAGCAAACCCTGCAAGTATTACAGTCAGCAAAACCAATGCGTTAATTCGTCTCATAACAGCTCTCCTGCATTTCGTGTTGCGGCAGCCTCCCAACGTTCAAAGCAAGGTCGTTCGGGTCGGCTGCCCGTGCCTCGAACTTCCTGCCTGAGGTTTTATCAATTTGCCGGCTCGGCGCTCTCACTCCACCCTCATCCTCTTGATGGCTCGGCTGTCAAAAACTTTTGCGCAGAATTCGGCCAAAAGCGCGCGATCTTCCAGCGTGCACGGGCCGGCCTGCGTAATCGTTTTGACGTTCGCATCAATTTCTTTCTTCAGGCGCATGCCGATGACAAGTACATCGATTCGCTCATCGCTCAAAACGTAACGGATCGCAGCTGCGGGCAGTTGTGCGAGGCGGCGCTTGTCGAATTCAGGGACCAGGTATCCGGCCCAGGCGCCGAGCACTCCCGCACCGACGACCTTCATGGCGGCGATGCCCATATTGAGCTGGTGCGCTCTGGCCACGCAGGCATCGCGCAGGGCGATCATCCGCTGCGAGAGGATTTGATCGAACCCCCGGGCGAAATACCCGTAAGAGAGCATGCATTGGTCGAAGTCGCCCGAGTTGATCAGCGCCAGTGCTTTGTCAAAATAACCGTGGGCGGACAAACCGATGAAGCGGCTTACCTTTTCGTCCCGCAGCTTGGCCAGTTCGTCGTGGATTTTCATTGCTTGCCTGACGGTCATCTGCTGCAATCCGGGCGTACCGTGGATGAGAATCGCGTCCAGGTAATCGGTTTGGAGCTCCCTTAGGGAATTTTCCACTGCCCCGCGCACCTTGGCCGGATCCGTGGTTTCGACTTTTGTCACCAGGTAGACGTTCTTGCGAACGTCTTTGAGGGCTCGGCCCAGGATGGCTTGACTCTCCATGTAGTTGCCTGCCGTGTCGAAGTAGCGCAAGCCCCGCTGGTAGGCGTAGCGTACAAGTTCAATCCTTTCGCCGACGGACAGCGGATTGGCCCATTGCCGAACAAGCGCCGCGCCACCGTAGCCGAGGATGGGTAGTTTGCGGCCGGTTTTGCCGAAGACCCGTTGGGGCATGGAGGTAGTTTCAGCGGATGCCGTTTCGGCCAGGCCGGTCGCGCCGCCGATGATTGCTCCACCGATTGTTGCTCCCACGGTGCTGCAGAGGAAATTTCGGCGATTAACTGGCGCGCGACTATCTTTCTGTGAATCGCTCACGGTTGGATCCTCCTTGGTTGTTGACTTGAAAGAAGAGGTCATGGCTCCTTGGGTGCTTTTATCTCTTGTTGCCGGATCTGTTGTCCGCTTAGTGCCCCGTGTTGTAGCAGCAGTTTGGCCACTGCGGCTCGCGCCGGTGCGGAGGCATGCTGGTCGTAGCGCGTGGCGTCAAGCGGCGTGAAGCCATGGTTATCCAGGGCGTTTACCCCGGCGCCGGCTTCGATCAGCAGGCGTGCCATTTCGATGCGGCCCAGGGCGGCGGCCCAGTGCAATGGGGTGCCGCCGTGCGCATCTTTGGCCTTGGCGTTAAGATCGGCTCCCTGCTCTACGAGGTAGCGAACCACTTCGCGCTGGCCGGCAAGCACCGCCAAGTGTAGAGGTGTCGCTCCGGAGGCCGGTATCCCCGGGGCGATAAAGGGCGCGTTGATTTCCGCTCCGGCAGCGATGTGGCGCTTGATCGCTTCAAGATTGCCTTGGAAGGCTGCAGTCCAAAGATCGAGGATGGGCGAGGGCTGTGGTTCGGGTGCAGGTGGCGGCGAAGGTGCTGCGGCACCCACCGGTAACAACTCGACGCTGGTAATCCCCAAGCCGGCGTCGACGTTGTAGGTGAAGCACCACCAATCGACAAGTTCCAGGCCTAAGGGTGAGTGCGGAAACTCTTTTTCTTGGGGACGGAAACTTTCTGCGCGCAGTTCGATTTCCATCTGTTGCTCCGCCGGTGCAGAGCTTTCAAGCCGGCAGCAAGAGATGTACTTTCCAGCGAAACCACCTTTGAGGTGTTTCATTGTCAGGCCGAAGTACACATCGGCGGAGGTTCGCAACCAAAGGCGAAGGCGTAGTCGGGCTCCTGGAGCAAGCACGATCGGCGGCGCCGGACCGCGGGAAAAAGAGCCGGCTGCCAAGTAGATGGTCACCGGCTGTTCAGGGTAGTCGAGCAGAATCGGGACGGCTTGCAGGCGGCTACTGCCCGGCCGCCCGAGCCTCAGCCACCGGCCGTAGACTGCTCCGCACGGGAGATTGCTGCGCCAGACATGCACGGGCCCTGGTCGTGGGACGACTTTCAACGGACCGGATCGGCTGGCCGGCACTACCACTTGATGATCGGCCGGCACTTCGGCCACGCTGCCGTCGGCCAGCCGCGTGATCCGGACGCGGCCCTGGTTCACACGCAGCGTAGTTGCTGCTTTCTCCACTTCGATATCGAACTGCGTGCCCAGCACTTCAAGCCGCGCCGTGGGCGTATCTACAAGCATGGGGTGCCTTCGCGGCTGAGGACTGACCAAAGCAGCCATGCGGCCTTCGCCCAAACGGATTCTAATGCCGTGGTCAGCAGCTAGCGTCAGCGTGGAGCGTCCCATGACGGTGACCGTAGAACGATCGGAAAAAACCAACTTCACCCAAGAATCAGCTGAAAGCAGCTCAAGGGTCCCTGCGCCCAGCGCGGTTCCCGGTCTCAGGTGGGTAACAACCCGGCCGCGTGCGCCCGTCCACTCAAAAGCGCCGCTGGCTTCGGCGATCGTAGCTAAGTTCGGCGCATGAGGCAGCAGGAACCCGAATGCAGCGAGGATAACC
>CAZGYL010000363.1:0-5613 GCA_964529985.1 uncultured Planctomycetia bacterium
CGATCTGAACGCCCGCCTGGAAAATACGGTCGTTGCGGTCCACCGACACAAAGAACTTTCCCGATGAAAAGTTCATGCCGCTGCTTTTCGGCTTTGCTTTTCGGTTCGGCTCGGGCACCCAGCAGATCCACTGCCAGAATAGCCCCCGGCCCCAGCGGTCGCAGATGAAGCGGATTGCGAATCTTTCGGTGAGCCGGGCTTTCAATATTCTCGTTATGCGCTCTTCGGGCTCGAGCCTGCCTACTCTTATTCCGCGCTCAAAATCTATGTAGGAATTCTTGAAAGCGGCACGCCGCCTGAGCACCGAAAGCCACGGCGGCTGCATGCGCGAACCGGCGCTGCTTTTTTCCGGTCCTTTTCTTGAGACCATTGACTGTCCGCTCTCCCTCTGAGAATCTTACGATCCGCCGCCCGAAATAGCCTTGCGGTGGCGCTTGTATAATGGGTTTTGAGGTGCGATTTTTAAGGCCTGCTCGATGTGCCTGAGCGCCTCACGCCCCCTTCCGGTCTGGTGATACAACCCCGCCAGTTTATCATGCGCTTCCGCCGAACCCGGGTAAATCCTCAAGCAGCGCTTGAGGATCTTTTCTGCTTCAGCAGCCCGCCCTTGGCGGAAGCGGATCCGGGCAAGACGTACAAAGGCTGCATCGGGAGGAGGCGGTGAAGAGGAGAGGAGCTCCTCATAGAGTACGGCTGCTTCTTTGTAACGGGCTGCAACCCAGTACTTCTCGGCAAGCCGCAGCTTTAACACGCGCAGGCGCGGAAACCGTGCTATGACCTGCTTCAAATTGCGGATTTCGCGTTCGAGCTCTTCCCTGCAGGTCTTTACATGTACTTCGCCGGGATTGATGCGGGAAGCTTGTTCGTAGTATTGCCTGCGGGCCTCGGGCATTCCCGCAAGCTGAGCCACTTGGGCGAGAAAGATCTTGTTTGTAGCCTCGTACCTCCTGCGCAGTTGCTCGGGCTCGGGCACATTTACGACGTAAGGCTCAACCGGTGTGCGGTACTTTGCAAGCAAAGCAAGGACCTTTTGGAGCGAAACTTCCCAGGGTTCTCTGACGGCGCAACTGAACTCAAGACGGGGCATATCGTCGGTGTTTGGGGGTACTCCCTCAACCAGTTTTCGTATTGCGTTCTCGTCCAGAACAAAGCAGTCGAGAACATCGTAGGGATTGAGTATGCCGATCGCAGCGAGATCCGCAGCCACCTCGGGCCTGGACATAACCTGTCTGAGGTGATTGAAGTCGATCCGGAGTCTCTCCTGGGTGCCGAGGAAAAGGCTGTGCTTGTTCAGGCAATTGCTTGCAACCCATACGGATGCATGGGGAAAGACTTCGATGAAGCTGCGCAGGATCATGCAAAGTTCAAGCGGCCGCAGATCCAAGGGCACCCAGCAGGAGAAAAGCCCTCCGGGCGCAAGGCGTTCCCGGCAGTTGCGGAAATGATCGACCGTGTAAAGAGCCGAGCTGCCCCTTGATCCGGGATATATGGAATCGTTCATCACGATGTCATAGGAGTCGGGCGAGAGAAAAGCAAAATTTTTGCCGTCCATAATCACTTTTTTAAGCCGCGGGTCCCGGTACGACCCTGCGTTGATCTCTTCAAAGAACCGCCCGGCTTCAAAAACAGCGGGACAGATTTCAACGACCGTGTAGTCCGGCACGCCGAAGCTCAGGCCCACTCTGGTCGTCTCGCCGCTGCCGAACCCGATCTGCATTACCTTGCGCGGGCGGGGGTGAAGCATAAGCGGAATGTAGCCTTGAAGCTTTTGAGTTGTACGCAGCATGAAATCCGTACCTGCTACATTCACCCCGTCAACGGCAATAAGCCTGTCGATACCCTCAAGGTCATGTACCGTAACGGTGCCGGTGGGATGCTCTCGAACGTAGATCACCTTATAAGGGTGGTGGTAAGTGTTTATCGTGTCGTAGAAGACATCTTTCGGGGTAAGTACGAATGCGCCGGCTATCAAAGCTCCAAGCGGTACGGCCCAGCCCAGCTTTCCTGCAGGCGCTCCCTGCGATCCGTACCAAAGAAGCGCAAGTCCCACAGCCGCGTTCAACGCCACAAGCACAAGCAGGCTGTATCCGGCACCCAGAAGGGGAAGGAGAAGGAATCCGCCGGCCGCAGAGCCGAGAACCGCCCCGATGGTGTTCGCCGCGTAAAGCTGGCCGGTTCGCAAGCCGAGTTCGGGACGTCCCCTGAGGCAGGCTGTGGTCATGATCGGAAAGGCCATTCCCATAAGCACAGTAGGAAGGAAGATGACGCAGGCCGCATCCAGGAATCGGACCAGCACTATTTCGTGAGGCTCGACGGCGGCGAGCTTTGTTGAAAGCTGAAAATCGATGAGGTTCAACTTGGCGAGGATCGGCACAGAAGCAAGCGCGCTCAGGGCAACAAGGATTTCAACCGCGCCGAAGGCAAGAATCGGGCGTTTGAGGCGGTCCACAATGAATTTGGCCGAGATAAAACTCCCCAGGCCTATTCCGACCAAAAAAGCGGTCAGCATGGTCGCAAAGGAGTACACCGAAGTTGTAAGAACGAAAAGAAGGACCCGCGTCCAAAGGACTTCGTAGGCAAGGGCGCAGAATCCGGTTACGGCGAAGGCTGCAAGAAGCAATCGGAAAAGGCGGGCATCCACAAGGCGCTCGCGCTGTTTTAAGCTCACTTTGGCGGGGCTTCTCTGGAGTTTGTGCCGCTTGCCGAGGGCCACGGCGGCCGATCCCACGCAAAGAGCAAGCAAGCCTGCCAGGAAAAGACTGTACCTTACACCTATAAACCGGATAAGGAGAAAGCCGGCTGCAAAGCAGCCCAGAACCGCCCCGAGGGTGTTGATGGCATATAAAAGTCCTACTTCTTTTCCAGGTTCCCGGTGCTCGGCGCCCAAGAACCTCCCAAGCACGGGGAGAGTGCCGCCCATAAGGACGGTCGGGGGAAGAAGCAGCGCCAAGGAAAGCAAGAAGCGCACCGCGGTCATGGCGGTGAAACCGGGCTCGGCTGTGTGATAAAACCAGCGGTAAAAAAGGGCGCTTCCTGAAGCAAGCAACGGGAAAAGAAGGGCGTACAGTCCGACTCCCAGCTCCAAGTAACCGTAAAGGACCACCGGCTGAGTGCTCCGGTCGGCCTGTTTCCCCAGGAGCCAGCTCCCCAGAGCAAGTCCCAGCATGTAGGCCGTAAGAACCGTGCTTGCGGCGTAAACAGTGTTGCCGAAAACGTTCCCTAAGGTCCGGGTCCAGAGGACCTCCAAAATCAAGCCGGTCGCCCCGGATGTGAAGAAGAAGACAAGAAGCGCAACCCGCATTTAGAACCCACCTTGCTGCCAGAGCCGCTTTCGGGAAACGGTTCCGTCACCGACCCATTCTCCCATAGGCTTAGGGTGCATGTCCATAAAGCGGCGGCCTGCCCACCTGAGAGTCTTTTTGACCGGAAGGCTTTTCGCTACAATGGGGTTTCAGCGTTCGTTTCCTGCTTTGCGTACGTAAGAGGACCAGACCAAGCTACGCGCACCGTATTGCGAAGTGAGGAGCACACCATGGCAAAGCGACTTTCAAAACCCGCATGTAAATCGGCTGGATCCGCCGCCGTATGCCGGCGGGCCTTTCTGGCGGCTTCGGCCGTCTCGGTGGTACCGCGCTTCGTTTTGGGCGGACGCTCTTACGTTCCGCCCAGCGATAAGCTCAATATAGCGGTCGTAGGGGCGGGCGGGCGCGGCCGTACACTGACGAGCATTTTCCTGAAGTATCCGGACGTAGAGCTGGTTGCGGTTTGTGATCCCAACGATCAGAGCGATTACAGCGCCTTTTACTACAGAGGGGTCGCAGGAAGGGTGCCCGTCTCGCGTATGATCGCAAGGCGGTATTCGGAACGCCGCGGGCCTTCTTACCGCGGGCCCGAGCAATTCATAGATTTCCGCAAGATGTTCGACAAACTGAAGGCCATAGATGCCGTAATCTGCGCAACCCCCGATCACGTGCATGCGGTTGTCTGCATGGCCGCCATAAAGCGCGGCAAACATGTTTATTGCGAGAAACCCCTTTGCCACTCGGTCTACGAGGTACGCGCGATCACGGAGGCCGCTCGGGAGGCCAAGGTGGCCACCCAAATGGGCAACCAAGGTCATTCGAGCGACGATATCCGCAGAGTTTGCGAATGGATCTGGAGCGGCGCCATAGGGAAAGTGCGGGAGGTTTACGCCTGGAGCGACACCGGATACTGGACCACATACCGCAGTCGGCCGAAGGAGACTCCGCCCGTGCCGCCCGAAATGCGCAGCTGGGATCTATGGATCGGGCCGGCGCCTTACAGGCCGTATCACCCGGCTTACCATCCTTACAACTGGCGGGGCTGGTGGGATTTCGGTACGGGAGCTATAGGCGACATGGGCTGCCACAACATGGATCCCGCTTTCTGGGCACTTAAGCTGGGCCACCCTACTTGGCTTGAAGCAAGCTCCACGCGCGTGAACAAAGAGACGGTGTGCGAGGGGAATATAGTGCGCTACCACTTTCCTGCAAGAGGAGACATGCCGCCTGTGACCTTGACGTGGTACAACGGCGGACTTCGCCCTCCCCGGCCGCCTGAACTGGAACCTCACCGCAAGCTTCCCGACAACGGCATTATTTTCGTCGGCGATAAGGGAACGATCCTCCAGGAGGGCTGGAGCCGTAACCCGCGTCTCATTCCCGAAGAAAAGATGCGCTCTTTCAAGCAGCCTCCGCGCACTTTGCCCCGCTCCCGCGGCCACCAGCGTGATTGGGTGGATGCCTCCAAAGGCGGCAGGCCTGCGAGCAGCAATTTCGAGGTTGCAGGTCCCATGACCGAAGTTGTTCTGCTTGGAAACGTCGCGATCCGAACCGGGGAGCTTCTGTACTGGGACGGCCGGGCATTGAAGGTTACAAACAACGTCCCGCAGGCTGAATTCTACATTAACCCGCCGTACAGGAAGGGGTGGAGCCTGTAGCCGGCGAACTTCTTCAAAAAACTCGAAGCTGCATTGTGGGAATGAAGCCGGGAAGAGGAGAAAGCGCCGGGCCTCTGGCGGTGCTTCTCCTGCAAGTCGCTCTGGTTGCAGGAGGAACTCCACAAGACCGCGGTGCGAACGGGGTTCGAAACGACGCTCCGAAGAAACTCACCCCTCAGGAGGCGGCTGCGCTTTCAAGAACAAAGCGGGTCGTTCGAGCCGTAAGAGTGTCGAAAGGACCTGTTGTTGACGGCGATCTTTCGGATCCTGTATGGAGCCTTGCTGAAGACGGGGGTCCGCTTGTGCAGTGCCTGCCGCTTCAAGCAGTACCGGCCACGGAGCCGACCTCCTTCAAGATTCTTTATGATGATGACTCCCTTTACGTCGGTGTGTGGTGCTACGACAGCGAACCGGATTCCATTGTAGCGCGTGAGATGGCAAGAGATGGGAACCTTTTTGCCGATGACTTCATTTACATTGTGTTCGATACCTTCCTTGACAAGCGTAACGGCTACAACTTCGTCGTCAATCCCAACGGGGCAAGGGCCGACGCACTCATTACCAACAACAACCGCCCCAACTACAAGTGGGATGGAATCTATATGACCGTGCGTAATTCGTAGACACCCTTTCGCCCCTCGATGCCCGCATTA
>CAZGYL010000364.1:0-5609 GCA_964529985.1 uncultured Planctomycetia bacterium
TCTTCATTGCCAATGTCTCCGCACTGTAGAGGAGCTCCAACTGGACCTCCTTGTGCCTTCATGGTAGATAACGCTGTGGTTGCACACCTTAAAAGCCGCCTGTGTATTGGGTTGCGCTCCTGGATCCTCCAGTTTCATAAACGAGCACTTGAGTTCGGCTGATAGTCGGGGTCTTCACAACGCTGCAGCGTGGATCGCCCGCCAAGCTGTAAAGTTAAAAAGGGCCGCGTGCCATATTATAAGGCTATTCCACAGCCCCGTGAAGCGGTTTGCAGACACCTGTTGTATCACTGACTACGTGCAGGATATTCTGTAAGAGAGGGTTGCTCCCTGAAGGAGGCAACCGCGGTTCGGTCCCAATAAGCACCCCAAATAGGTCTTCTTTTGAGGAAGAGGTTCCATGCAACAAACAATGCCTTTCCGCCGCTTGAGTGCTTGCTTTGTACTTTTTGTGCTTTTTGCTTCCGAAAGTATCACGGCTCAGGGATCTGCGGAAGATTACAAGCGTTCGGCTGCCTACAAAGCACGGACCCGCAACAAGGTGTTCCGGGACTCGGTCAGACCGCACTGGCTGAAAGGCAAACCGCAGTTTTGGTACCGAGTTCAAACAGGCCCCAGCGCATGGCGCTTCATCTTTGTGGACGCTGAGAAAGCCCTGCGATCGGAGGCCTTTGATCACGTGCGCCTGGCAAAAGTGCTGGCCAAAATCTCGGGCAAGGCCGTCAATCCGGACAACCTGCCTTTCAAAGAAATACGTTTCGAGGGGACGCCGCCTGTGTTGTGCTTCACCGCTTTCGGCAAGAACTGGCGGTGCGATTTGAGCACCTATCAGTTGAAGGAAGTCCCGGCAGGGAAGGCGACTGATCGACTCTCGGCGCATGTGGTCCCGCTCGACCGTATCGAACGCACGAAGTTTACAGGCCGGGAAACACACTGCGATTTTGTGAACAGAACCGCAGGCCCTGTGACGCTTTTTTGGATCGACCAATCAGGCAACCGCCGCCGCTACGCCGTTATCGCTCCGGGCGCCAAGCACAGCCAGCATACGTACGAAGGCCATGTATGGCTGGTCGTGGATGCCGCCGGCCGCCCTCTTGCAGCATTCCGCGCAACCGCGGCACGCAGTATCGCGGTGATCGACGGCTCGCGGCGGCCTCGCTCCCCGAGTGCGAAAAGAAAAGCTCCGCCGAAACGATCGCATAAAGGAATTCGGTCACCCGACGGCCGTTTCAGAGCCTTTATCCGCGACCACAACCTCGTGCTTGAGGATCTGCGCAGCGGGGAAGAATGGCAGCTTAGCTCCGGAGGAACCAAAGACGATCCATATAAAGGCCCGCTTTACTGGTCTCCCGACTCCCGCAAACTGGTGGCAATGCAGGTCAAGGCGGGCCAGCAGCGCAAGATCTATCTCATTGAATCCGCGCCGAAGGATCAGCTGCAACCTAAGTTGCATGCCGTAGACTATCTGAAACCGGGCGACCGGATCCCTCATCCCAGGCCGCGGCTTTTCGATATCAAAACGCGGTCACGGATTCCCATCTCCGAGGAACTCTTCCCGAATCCGTGGAGCATTACCGAGTTGCGGTGGCGACCGGATTCGCGCGGTTTTACATTCTTGTACAATCAGCGGGGTCATCAAGTACTGCGGATCGTCGAGGTCGACGCCGAGAACGGGCATACCCGCGCGATTATCGACGAGCGGAGTAAGACCTTCATCGATTACGCTTTTAAGAAATTCACCTATTACCTTGATGCAACGGGCGAAATCATTTGGATGAGCGAACGCGATGGGTGGAACCATTTGTATCTCTACGATGTCGCCTCGGGATCGGTGAAGAATCAAATAACCCGCGGGCCGTGGGTTGTGCGGCGCGTTGAACGGGTGGATGAGAAAAAGCGACAGATTTGGTTCAGCGCCTGTGGGATTTACGCAGGCCAAGATCCGTACTACGTTCACCTCTGCCGTGTCAACTTCGATGGCACGGGTCTGCGGGTTCTGACCCGGGGCGACGGCACGCACCGCTGGTCGTTTTCGCCCGACCGCCGTTTTTTCGTTGACACCTGGTCGAGAGTGGATAAGCCTCCCGAGACGGTGTTGCGGCGGAGCTGTGACGGCGAGCTTGTCTGTGCCCTTGAAAAAGCCGATTGGCGCGCGCTTCTGGCGACGGGCTGGCGGCCGCCGGAACGCTTCACAGCCAAAGGACGTGATGGGAAAACCGATATCTACGGGATTATCGTCAGGCCCACCACCTTCGATCCCCATCGAAAATATCCCGTGATAGAAAAGATCTATGCCGGGCCGCAGAGTGCCTACGTTCCCAAAGCATTCGGCCTGCTTCCCGATCTGTACGAGATGGCCGAACTGGGATTCATTGTCGTTCAAATCGACGGCATGGGCACCTCGTGGCGATCCAAGGCATTTCACGACGTGTGCTGGAAGAACCTCGGGGATGCCGGTTTTCCTGATCGGATCCGCTGGCTTAAAGCCGCAGCGAGCAAACATCCTGAAATGGATCTTACGCGCGTGGGCATTTACGGCGGATCGGCCGGGGGGCAAAACGCGCTGCGCGCTTTGCTTGCACACGGCGACTTTTATCACGCCGCGGCTGCAGACTGCGGTTGTCACGACAACCGCATGGATAAGATTTGGTGGAATGAACTGTGGATGGGTTACCCGGTAGGCCCCCACTATGCTGAACAATCCAACGTTTCACAGGCGCACCGCCTCAAAGGAAAGCTGCTCCTTACCGTAGGTGAGCTGGATCGCAACGTTGATCCGGCTTCCACCATGCAGGTGGTCGACGCCTTGATTCGGGCGAACAAGGATTTTGAACTGCTGGTGATCCCAGGTGCAGGCCACGGGGCAGGGGAACTGCCTTACGCAAAGCGCAGGCGGGCTGACTTTTTCGTACGCGCCTTGTGGAACGTCGAACCAAGGTGGAAGCGCCGATCCACTCCCTGAGGCGCCAAGAAAACCCGGCCGGAACGAGATCCCCAGAGCCTCGGCATTCCCGACGTGAGTGTATGCATTCGGCAAGCCCGCAAAGATCTTGTGCCCCACGTACCTGCAGCCTGAGGGCGTATGGCTTTCCGGGAGGGATTCCCTATACTGATTCTCATGACGATGGGAGACGCGGCTACGGAAATGCCTCTTCTGCAGATGCGCGGCATCCACAAGTCCTTTCCGGGCGTGCGCGCGCTAAAGGGGGTATCGCTTGATCTGCGCCGGGGCGAGGTCCTGGCCCTCGTGGGAGAAAACGGCGCGGGAAAGAGCACGTTGATTAAGGTCCTCGGCGGGGCCCACCGGCCCGACGCCGGGGAAATACGCATTGAGGGCCGAAAGATCGAAATCAC
This sequence comes from uncultured Planctomycetia bacterium, assembly GCA_964529985.1. Classification (GTDB taxonomy): domain Bacteria; phylum Planctomycetota; class UBA8108; order UBA8890; family UBA8898; genus CAZGYL01. Next base: position 3,355 of record CAZGYL010000364.1, read on the forward strand.
CTCTCCCCTCGCCGCGCAGGAGGCGGGCATTTCGATCATTTACCAGGAATTCAACCTGATCCCCGACCTTACGGTCAGAGAGAACATCTTCCTGGGACACGAGGAATGTACCGCGGGCTTCGTCCGCCGGCGCTGCGAGCTTGACCGAGCCCGGGCACTCTTCCGCAAAATCGGTATGGACATCGATCTTGCCGCCAGGTGTCGTGAGCTTACCGTGGCCCAACAGCAGGTGGTCGAGATTGCAAAGGCGCTTTCAGTGCAGGCTAAGATAATCGTCATGGACGAGCCTTCGGCCGCCTTGACCGATCGGGAGATCAGGCGACTTTTCGGGATCATTCGGGAACTGAGGGCTGAAGGGATCGGAATCATTTATGTAAGCCACCGGCTGGAAGAAGTCTTCGAGACGGCGGACAGGGTTATGGTGCTCAGGGACGGGGAGCACGTAGGTACCCGTTCCGTAAGCGAGGTGTCCAAGGCGAAACTTATCGAGATGATGGTCGGCCGTCCTCTTGAAGCAGAGTTTCCGCCCCGGCGGGGGCGGCCGGGAGCAGAAAGACTGAGGGTTGAAAACCTCAGTTGGGGATCGGCCGTGCGTGAGGTGAGCTTCTCGGTACGGGCAGGTGAGATTCTGGGATTGGCGGGTCTTGTGGGAGCGGGGCGTACGGAGGTCATGCGGCTGATTTTCGGAGCACGAAGACCCGAGCGGGGACGTATTTTCGTCGACGGTCGGGAAGTCGAAATCCGTTCTCCCCGCGATGCTATCCGCAACGGGATTTGTCTTCTTCCCGAAGACCGGAAAGCGCATGGACTTATCTTGATACACTCGGTCCGCGAGAACTTCGGCCTTCCCAACCTGGACTGGTTCCTTCGGTACGGCTTTGTAGACCGGCGCCGGGAAACAGAGGAGCTCCAAAAGTACATCAAAGACCTCAGGATCAAGGTTCCTGGGACGGAAGTGCCGGTCATGAATCTCTCTGGAGGAAACCAGCAGAAGGTTGTGCTTGCGAAATGGCTGGCCAGGAACGCGGACATAATCCTTTTCGATGAACCCACCCGAGGAATCGATGTGGGAGCCAAATATGAGATCTACCTTCTGATGCGGCGACTTGCCGCCGAAGGCAAGGCCATAGTGATGGCCAGCAGCGAGCTTCCCGAGATCCTGGGTATGAGCGATCGGATAATGGTTATGCACGAGGGTCGCGTCACGGGTGAAATCACGGATGTGGAGAACGCTACCCAAGAGGAGATTCTGGCTCTGGCTATTGCGTAAGACGGACGGTTTCTATGGGCAAGCGACTACTCACCGACTACGGAATGGTGCTGGTCCTTCTCGCCTTGTGCGTTCTTTTCAGCGCTCTCACCGTGAAGAAGCAGGTACCTGAAAGCGGGCGGGCGGCTGCGGAACTCGCCGGACGAATAGAGAGCAGCTTTCCGAAAAACGATCTCATACTTGCGGTGGGCGCCTTGAATCGCCCTTCTACGGATCTTGCAAAAAAACTCGCCTTAGCCCTCAAGAAAAAGGGTTACACGAATGTACGTGTCGTAACGGGCATACCCCGGGACTTGAGGGTGGTTCTTGACGAACTGCGTTCCACCGGCGAGAAACCGGCCGCCATTGCCACCGGAGGCTATGTAAGGAAGTGGCGTCTCATCCGCTTCCTTTCCGAGAAGTATCCTGAATTCGCCTCGTGCCGGTTGCTTCTTCCACGCACTTACGTGTGGCCGGACTTTCTTAAACGATCAAATCTTCTTGCGGTGGTGGACCGGATCGTTGTAATCGCCGTGATCGCTGTGGGAATGACCATGGTGATAATAACCGCGGGCATAGATCTTTCAGTGGGCAGTCTGATTGCGCTCTCTGCCGTCATAAGCACGTTGGTTATGAAAAAACTGGGCGGACTGAATGCGCCGGCGTGGGCCGTACCGGTTGGGTTTCTGGCCGGAATTCTGAGCTGCGGGCTGATGGGAGGATTAGGCGGGTTCGTAGTTGCACGGTTCAAAGTCGCACCTTTCATAACAACTCTGGCGATCATGATGGTGGCGCGGGGACTTGCTTTCATGATCACAGGGGGGTTTTCGATCTACCAAGTCCCCAAGGCCCTTACGTGGCTGGGACAGGGCAGAAGCCTTTTCGTTCCCAACACCGTGATCGTTCTTTTCGCTCTCTACGTGGCGGCCCACGTGTTCATGACGCATACCCGCTTGGGGCGATATATCTACGCTGTGGGAGGGAACAGCGAGGCGGCCCGGCTTTC
>CAZGYL010000365.1:0-5595 GCA_964529985.1 uncultured Planctomycetia bacterium
GATCCTCACCGAGTAAATCGCGCACAGCGGCGATGAAACTGCCGTCGGGTTTAACCGCCAAACCGGGGCCTGCGGCAAGCGCCCGCTGCTGGTTGTGCTTCTTGAAGATCAGCCGTACGGGACACCGTCCCGGGTGATCTTTCAGAATGCGCTTCAAAGCAAAGAGTTGATGTTCGTTTGAGTTTTCCAGGTCGACGACCACTGCAACAGAAGTGCTGAGCGCCTCAGGAGCTTCCTCAAGAGGTATGATTCTGTCACAGGAGATTGACTTACGGTCGTTCCGCTCTTGTATCCTTCCGGTTACGAAAACCAGCCGGTCTACAGCGATCAGCTCCTTGTGGTTGCGGTAAGTTTCGTCGTAAGCCACAGCCTCGGCCCGGCCGGTCAGATCTTCCAGGATCATAACGGCCAGGCGCGTGCCGCGTTCGGTATTCTTGATCTGCAAGCCTGTTATGGCACCGGCTGCAAGCACGCGCCGTCCGGCCGGAAGCGTAGGCATTTCGCTGAGGCTTATGGTTGCAAGGGCGCGGATCAATTCGCGGTGACGGGTCAGGGGATGCCCGGAAAGATAAAGGCCCAAGACTTCCTTCTCATAAGCCAGTTTTTGGGATTCGGGCCACGGCGGCACTTCCGGATAGGGTTCTTCCTGTACCGCCGCCTTCCCCTCGCGGGCAAGCAGATCGTCGAACGTCAACTGGCCCGCCGCCCTGTCGCGGCTTCTTGCGGCACCGCGCGCTATGGCCGCATCGATCGCAGCATATACTCGGGCTCTGTCTGGGCAGAAGCTGTCGAAAGCTCCGGCCTTGGTGAGGTTCTCAAGCAAGCTGCGAGTCACAACGTGAGGCCCGAGTTCTTCACAGAGGTGGAAAAGCGAGGCGAACCTGCGCTCCGGAAGGAGCCCCCGCCTTTTTATGATCTCCCTGACCGGTTTTTGCCCTACATTCTTAACCGCAGTAAGCGCATAAACAATGGCACCGTCCCTGACCGTGAACCGCTCCTGGCTCTCGTTTATGTCCGGGCCGCGTACCGGTATTCCCAGCCTGCGGCACTCTTCCAAGTAGGCGGCTACCTTATCCGTGTGGGCCATCTCGCAGGACAGAACCGCCGCCATGAATTCCGCGGGCCAGTTGGCCTTCAGGTAAGCCGTTTGATAAGTGATATAGGCATAGGCGGCTGAATGCGACTTGTTGAATCCGTACTTTGCGAATTCGGCCATGAGGTCGAAGATGTCGCTTGCCTGCTGCCGGTCGACGCCCCTTTGGACCGCTCCTTCAACGAATTTTTCGCGGAAGGTGGCCATAATAGCCATTTTTTTCTTGCCCATTGCCTTACGGAGGTTATCCGCTTCGGTCATGGAGAATCCGGCAAGCACGTTCGCTATGCGCATTACTTGTTCCTGGTAGAGGATTACCCCTTTCGTTTCCTCCAGGATCGGGGCCGTCATGGGGTGAGGGTAGGTGATCGCCTCTTCACCGTGCTTCCTTCGGACGTAGGTTTGATGCATCTGACTTCCGAGAGGTCCCGGGCGGTAAAGGGCCAGAAGCGCTATGAGATCTTCGAATCTGTCGGGGGCGAGCCGCCTGAGCAGTTCCTGCATGCCGGCCGATTCGAGCTGGAAAACGGCGGTCGACTCGCCGCGGCACAAAAGTTCGTATGTCTTGCGGTCGTCAAGGTGCTCCGGATCAAAACGGATCTCAACCCCGTGGTTCTCCTTTATCATTCGGCAAGCAAGATCGATCACCGTAAGCGTGCGCAGTCCGAGGAAGTCCATCTTAAGCAAGCCGAGCTTTTCAAGGATTTCCATGGTGTATTGCGTGGAGATCACGTCCCCCGCTTTGTAAAGAGGCACTATTTCCATAAGGGGGCGGTCTCCTATAACAACGCCCGCCGCATGCGTTCCGGCGTTGCGATTGAGACCCTGGAGCTTGGGAGCAATGCGGAAAAGCTCTGCGATACGCTTGTTGCCTGTTGCGAACTCTTGGAGCTCCGGATCCTCCTGAAGAGCGCGTTCAAGGGTCATGCCGGGAGTGGCCGGTATACGCTTGCAGATCTTCTCCACTTCTTTGAGGGGCACTCCGAGCACGCGGCCTACGTCACGGACCACTTGCCGTGCGGCCAGCGTACCGAAGGTAATGATCTGCGATACCCTGTCCTCTCCGTACCTGCTCTTTACGTAGTCGATAACCTGCCCGCGCCTTTCCATGCAGAAGTCGACATCGATGTCGGGCATGCTTATGCGCTCTTCATTCAGGAAGCGTTCAAAGAGAAGATCGTAGCGCAGGGGGTCCAGCTGGGTTATTCCCAAGCAGTACGCAACCACGCTTCCTGCGGCGGAACCCCGGCCCGGGCCTACCGGAATATCGTGGTTCCGCGCGAATTGAACGAAATCCCAGACTATCAAGAAGTAATCCACAAATCCGGTTCTTTCGATGACACCGAGTTCGTGCTCCAAGCGCCGGCGGGCCTTTTCGACCCGCTCCCCTGAGTCACCGTAGCGCTGCTTGAGGCCTTTGTAACAAAGGGAACGAAGGAACGCGCGGTTGTCGGTCACCCCTTCCATGTGAAAGGCGGGTACGTAGGTTTGGTTGAGATCCAACTCGAACTCGATCCGTTCCGCCAAACGGCGCGTGTTCGTGACCGCTTCGGGCAGATCTTTGAAAATGTGCGCCATCTCCAAAGGACTCCGGAAGTAGAACTGGTTCGTTTCAGGGCCGATGCTCGCGGGATCTTCCAGAGTCTTTCTGGTGTTTATGCAAATGTGAACCTTGTGGGCGAGGGCGTCCTCCGGGGCGAGGTAGTGGATGTCGTTCGTTGCGATCAGAGGCGCGCCCGTTTCCCTGCTCAGGCTCGGTAGAATCTTGCGCAGGTCCCGTTGCTCGGACAAGCCGCAGTCCATTACCTCCAAGTAGAAGTTCTCGGGGCCGAAAATCTCCTGGTAAGCGCGGACCTCCTTTGCAGCCTCTTCCAGGCCGCGTTCAAGCGCCTTGCGGTTGACCTCGCCGCTCAGGCAGGCGCTTGTAGCAATCAAGCCCTCAGCGCATTCGGCAAGCAGCTCCTTATCCACCCGCGGCCTGTAGTAAAAGCCTTCCAAGTGAGCCAGAGAGGCGAGTCGGATCAGATTTCGGTATCCCTTCTCATTGCGCGCCAAGAGCACCAGGTGGGGGAATGATCCTCCACGGGCCACAGCGGGGTCTCTGTCATGGCGCGACCCGTACGCCACGTAGGCCTCCATGCCGATAATGGGAGTGATCCCGGCTTCGCGGCACTTAAGGTAAAACTCAACAGCCCCGAAAAGGTTGCCGTGGTCGGTCAGGGCCAGGTGCGACATGCCGAACTCAACGGCCTTGGAGACCAGATCGGGTATGGTACAGGTTCCGTCAAGGAGGCTATAGTGGCTGTGGACGTGAAGGTGAACGAAATCAACGCTTTCCATGACGTTCCTCGGACGAAGTTCCTTGATCGGGGTCGGCCGCGCCCTTGGATTGTATCCCGGTCGGATCGGCCGGAAGCCCTCCGGGCGGCACGAATTATACACCGCGGCGACCTTGTGACAAACGGCTTTGTCAAAAGCGGTTCAGCCTCCGCTGCGTTGTTTCCACCGCCGCTCGGGCTTTTGCCTGTTCTTCGCGCTCTTTGCCTCTCCTGCCGGTGTTTGTAAAATGGAACGGAAACAAAGACCCTACATAAACGTATATTTTCGATGCTGCGGGGTTTACCAGCGGATTTACCGGCGGCCCGGAACGGATCGGTATGTCGGCTGGTGCCCGCGCTGCCTAGGTAAAGTAGTAGTGAGAGTCGATCCGTCCGGCACAACAGAGCGCTTTTTCGAAGCTCGGTGACGGGCGGCACGCGTTACAGCCGCCAGGAAATGGAGGAAAAGTGATCGCAGACAAGTGGGAGATCGGCGGGTCGGGATCAAGCTGCAGCCGTTGTGGTTCGGCCATTGAACCCGAGGTGCCTTTCTTTTCTCTCCTGGTAGCTCGTCCCGAAGAAGAAGGAGGGCTTGCAAGAGTCGACCTTTGTTCGTCCTGCTTCCGGCCCGACCGCGATAAGGCCGGTGCTGCTGAGGGCATCATTGCGGTATGGAAGACCGCGCGCCGCACCAAGCCTCCGGTGCGCCGTCCTTACGCGAGGGTGGATCTGGATCTCGTCCGGCGTATTTTCGCGGATTTGGCGTCACGTTCAGGCGAAGGGGTGGAGGAGGAACTCAAGTACGTCCTTGCCCTACTGCTTTTGAGGCGAAGGAAGCTTGAGCTTGCGCAGAAGGCCGGCAACGTACTCCGGTTTATTGACAAGAAAACCGAAGAAACCTTTGAAATCACGGATCCTGTGCTTACTGAGGAGCGGATCGCCGAGCTTACGGCCCGGCTCGGTGAGCTCCTCTGGGAACGGGAATTCTCTCTCCTTGGAGAACGGTAGGAACCGCACCCTTTCCGGGAAGGAGCCGCTTATGACACGTTGTACTGTGGCGCTCTTGCTCGTTGCGGGCTTGGGCTGCAAGCCCTCGCAGCCCCAGAAAGCGGCTGCTGCAGGAGAGAGGCCTGTACCTGTGCGCACTGTTGAGGTGCAGCGGGGCACGGTGCATTCTTGCTTGGAACTGAGCTCCGACTCCGAGGCTGAGAGTGTTGCAGTGGTTCGCAGCCGCGCAGCCGGTCAGATCGCTGCGATTTACTGCCGCGAAGGGCAAATGGTCGAAGAAGGAGCGGCTCTCGTTGAGCTTGACTCAAGCAGGGAGAAGCTCGCGGTGAAGAAAGCCGAAGCCAACCTTGCGCTTGCACGGCTGGCGGTGCAGCAGGCTGAGGCCGCTCTCGACGCCGCGCGGGAGGAGTTGCGGACTGCGGAACTTACTCGAAAACACGCCGAGCAGGAGTACAAGCGGGCTGAGGGTTTGCGCAAGGGAGGAATTGCAGCGATTTCCGAAGATGTGGTTGCGGCCAGAAAGTACGAGTATGACCAGGCGGTGGTTTCGGCTCGACTCAAGGAAGTCAATCTGAAAAGTGCTGAGGCTGCTCTGGCCGTTGCAAAAGCCAAGGTGGCCGACGCACAAATAGCTCTTGAGGAAGCGCGGCTCAATCTTTCCTACCGTACCGTAAGGGCGCCGGTTGCGGGGCAGGTTGTTTCTTTCGACCTGCATGTGGGGGATTACCTTTCGCAGGGCCAGATAGTGGCGCGGATCGAGAATCCCGAAAAGCTCTTTGTGCGTTTCGATATCGCCCAGAGTGACATACGAAAGGTGAAGGCCGGCCAGAAGGTGATTATTACGACCCAAGCTTTCCCCGGTGAAAAGTTCATAGGGATCGTGGAGGCGGTGAACAGAGCTGCGGATCCTGAAAAAGGGACCGTTCGGGCCCGCGTAAGTGTGCCGAAACCGGGTCACCTTCTCCCCGGGCTTTTTGTCGTGGGAAAGATAGTGGTGGAGGAGCGTTCAGGGGTCCAGATTCTGCCGCGGGATTGCATTCGCTACGAAGGTCGAAGACCCTTTGTGTGGTACGTGGACGGGTCGGGGCGGGCCCGCCGCGCGTGGGTTCAATTAGGCATTGAAGAGGAAGACGTGGTTGAGGTCCTTTCCTTCGGGGCTTCAAGCACACCTCCGGG
>CAZGYL010000366.1:0-5580 GCA_964529985.1 uncultured Planctomycetia bacterium
CACGGACCTGGTCGACCTGTTGCTTTGCGGCCACACGCACGGCGGCCAGGTCTGCCTTCCGGTTGTGGGGGCGCCATACGTGCCGTCGCGCTTCGGTAACAAGTATGCAAGAGGGCTTGTACGGGGTCCGCGCTGCCTCGTTTTCACTTCCTGCGGCATAGGCACTGTGAGCCTGCCGATCCGCCTGCTTTGCCGGCCCGAAGTCGTGCTTCTTACATTCAGGCGCGGCACCGGGGTGAAACAACAAGCAAATGATAAAGCGTGAGATTCTGGAATGGGCCGAAACGCTTTGGCGGTATCACAGACTGGGCATGCAACTGAGGCCGGCCCGGGCGATACTGGCGCTTGGGAGCCATGATCTGCGGACGGCTGCTTGGGCGGCCCAGCTTTTCCGCACAGCTTGGGCGCCATACGTTTTGTGTTCCGGAGGCTTGGGGAATTTGACCCGCGGGGTTTGGAAAGAGCCTGAAGCTGTGAGATTCGCAGCACTTTGCCGGGCAAGCGGCGTTCCTGAAGATCGCCTGTTGGTTGAGCCCTACTCCACCAACACAGGCGAAAACATAAAGTTCTCCCGCAGAATGCTCCGAGCCCGCGGTATGGAGGACGGGCCTTTCATTTTTGTCCACAAACCCTATATGGAGCGGCGCACGGCGGCCACCGTAGAGGCGAATTGGCCGACTGCGCGCGCGATCGTTACTTCACCTCCCTACAAGCTGCTTGAGTATCCCCAGCCGGGTATTCCGCTCAGCCGCGTGATCGAGATCATGGTCGGGGATTTTCAGAGGATTCTTCTCTATCCGCTCCGAGGCTGGCAAACCGCTCAGGAGGTGCCGGAGGCCGTGCTTCGAGCCTACCTGGGCCTTGTGAAGGAGGGATACACCGGGCACCTGCTTCCGGGTGAGCCGCTTCTTCCACCAAAGATCAACGACAACAGGCCTTTCATGCCGAGATAACAAAGAAGGAAACAGTGCCTTTCCAGGGTGCGCCCTTAGACCAGAGGAGAAAACATGAACATAGCGGTTATCGGAACGGGTTACGTAGGACTTGTAAGCGGAACCTGTTTTGCTGAATTCGGCCACCAGGTCACCTGCGTGGATATCGACAGGGGAAAAATAGAGCAGCTCTCCGCAGGGCGGATTCCTATTTATGAACCGGGCCTGGACGCCCTCGTTGAGAAAAATCTTCAAGCCGGCCGTTTGAATTTTTGCACGGATTTTGCGGCCGCAGTGCCCCAAGCTGATGTTGTTTTCATTGCGGTGGGCACCCCCGCCTCGCGCCGAGGCGACGGGTATGCTGATTTGACCTACGTTTACGACGCGGCGCGGCGGATCGCCCCGCATTTGGATTCCTACACCGTGGTCGTAAACAAGAGCACGGTTCCCGTCGGCACGGCCCGGCAAGTCGCCCGCATAATCGCTTCTGAAAACCCCGCAGCCCGCTTCGACGTGGCAAGCAACCCGGAGTTCCTGAGAGAAGGGGCTGCAATCAATGACTTTATGAGGCCGGACAGGGTGGTGATCGGGGTCGACTCCGAACGGGCGGGCGCGCTCCTCAAGCAGATCTACCGCCCCCTTTATCTGATCGAAACGCCTTTTGTGGTAACGTCCATTGAAACGGCCGAGCTCATTAAGTACGCCTCAAACGCTTTCCTGGCCACCAAGATAAGTTTCATAAACGAAATCGCCAACCTCTGCGAAGAGATAGGCGCCGACGTGCAGGCGGTGGCCAAAGGCATGGGCCTTGACAAGCGTATCGGCATGAAATTTCTGCACGCAGGACCGGGGTACGGCGGTTCCTGCTTTCCCAAGGACACAAAAGCGCTCCTGCGTATCGCCCAGGAGCACGGTGTGGCCTGCCGTATCGTTGAGGCGGCGGTTGAAGTAAACGCAGCGCAGAAGGCGCGGATGGTACGCAAGATACGCAACGCTCTGGGTGGAGAGCTCAGCGGACGGGTGATTGCGGTTCTGGGCCTGGCGTTCAAACCGGAGACCGACGACATGCGCGAGGCTCCCGCCCTCACCATCCTTCCTGCGCTGATGGAACGAGGTGCGACTATAAGGGCTCACGATCCCCAGGCACGCACCGAAGCGGAAAAGCTTCTCCCCGGCGTTGTGTTCTGCGATTCACCGTACGAGGCATGCAAGGGAGCGGACGCTGTGGTGCTTCTTACCGAATGGAACGAATACAGGGCGCTCAGCCTGACGAATCTACGCGCCTTGGTCAGGCAGCCGATTTTTGTGGACCTGCGCAACGTCTATGATCCGGAGGAGATGTCGAGGCTCGGATTTTCCTACTTCAGCGTCGGGCGCCGGCCGGCCGGCGTCCCTGCAAAGCAAATCACAGACGCGCGCTGAGGGTTCTTTCACTCCTCGACCCAGTTCAGGATCACCTTGCCCGAGCGGCCCGACCGCATAACCTCAAAAGCCTCTTCATACTGCGTGTAGTGGAAGTGATGGGTGATGACCGGACTTATGTCCAAGCCGGTTTTTATCATGGATTGCATCATGTACCAAGTTTCGTACATTTCACGGCCGTAGATCCCTTTTATGGTGATCCCGTTGAAAACTACTTTACGCCAGTCGATCACGACGTCGTTTGACGGGATCCCGAGAAGAGCGATCTTCCCGCCGTGGCACATGTTATCGAGCATATCTCTGAGAGCTTCGCCGCTTCCGGACATCTCCAATCCGACGTCGAAGCCTTCCTGCATGCCCAGCTCTTTCTGCACATCGGCGAGCCTGCCCTTTGTGATATCAAGAGCCACGGTGGCTCCCATGCGTTTTGCAAGCTCAAGGCGGTAGGGGTTCTTGTCGGTCACCACCACGTAGCGCGCTCCGGCGTGCTTCACTATAGCGGTAGCCATTATGCCGATGGGGCCCGCACCGGTAATGAGCACGTCCTCCCCCAGCACCTTAAACGCCAGCGCGCTGTGAGTCGCATTCCCGAAAGGATCGAAAATGCTCAGGATCTCAAGTGGGATCGTCGGGTCGGCGTGCCAGACATTCGTAACCGGAATTACAAGGTATTCTGCAAACGCGCCCGGACGGTTCACTCCTACAGCGCTGGTGCGGGGACAGAGGTGGCGGCGCCCTGCAAGGCAATTGCGACACCTGCCGCAGACGATGTGGCCCTCGCCGCTTACGACATCTCCGATCTGAAGATCGGTCACGTTGCTGCCCATAGCAGCGACGGTTCCCACGAACTCGTGCCCGATCCACATCGGCACGGGTATGGTTTTCTGTGCCCAGTCGTCCCACTGGTAAATGTGCACATCAGTGCCGCAGATCGACGTCTTGTGGATCCTGATAAGTACGTCGTTGATCCCGTACGTGGGAACCGGCACCTCCTCCAGCCAAAGCCCCGGAGCGGGCTTTTTCTTAACAAGCGCTTTCATGGTCTTTTGCATGTCAGACCACCTCCCAGCTAGGCCGCCGCCCGGTCGGTCCCGTCGGCGGGAATGTCAAGTGGATGAAGAATCCCCTATGATAGGACCGAACTGTCCGGCCGGCAATCGATTGCAGGCCCCGCCCCCGACTCGGCCTCGCCGTGGGCACCTGCGGATCGTGCCTGTAACGTCATTTCAACGGCGTATGAGCCGGCGGTGACGTCAGTTCAACGAGGTGTAAGCGCCTGTAACCGGCAGCGGCAGGCGCGGGGCCAATTGGCGGTCTGATTCAACGAAATGGCCGACCAGGAAATCCGTAAGGCTCAAGAGCTCCTCCCGCACTCCGGCCGACGGCCCTTCGAAGTCAAGGCGGTCCCGCAGATCTTGAAACCTGAAGATGAACTGATCGTGCTGGGTCTTGTGCTCTTCGTAGTAGGCGCTTCGCTGCTCCTTCAGCAGCTTCTCCTCAAAGCAGAAGTGCTCGATGATAAAGGCGCCTGTTTCGTCCAGAATCCGCGCCCCTTCCTGCGGGTCTCGTCCTTCCCCGCAAGCCTCGCACGCCGCATTGAGCCGCTCGAGAATCTGGCGGTGCTGCTGGTCGATTTCCGGAACCCCCGTAGCAAGTTGTTCAGACCACTCCATGGGATACACCTGCTTCCCTCAAATCCTGCCTTTGTTTGAGATCCAAGAAACGCCGGGCGTACTGAGAAGCCGGGAAAGTTCCCGATCTCCGCCCCCAAGAATAATCGGCTCAAGCGGGCCTGTATCTGAGGATCTCACCGGAAAAAAGTCGCACTTTTTCAACATTCAACGCTGCAGCGCTTGTCCCCTGCAAGCGGCCTGCATACCATGACGGAAGCCTCCGTGAAAAAACTTTGCAAAAGGTGAAAGACATGCGGGAAGCGACCAAGACAGGAAGGTGTTTCAAAGGGCTTCTCTTCTCGGTTCTGATCTTTGTTTCAGGAGTTTCCTTTGCCGGAGCTCCTCCCAACATTGTCCTTATCCTGATCGATGATCTGGGCTGGTCGGATCTTGCCTGCTACGGCAACAAGATCGTCTCAACACCGCACGTAGACCGCCTCGCCTCCCAAGGCATGCTCTTTACCGACGCTTACGCTGCGGCCCCGGTTTGTTCTCCGACACGCGCAGCCCTTCTTACAGGGAAATATCCTGCAGCGCTTGGATTGACCGACTTCATTCCAGGTCACCTGCGTCCGTACGCCCGACTTCTGCCTCCGCATTTCAAGCAAGCTCTACCCCTTGAGGAACTTACGATCGCCGAGGCGCTGAAGGAGGCCGGCTATGCAACCGCGATCTTCGGGAAATGGCACCTCGGAGGCCGCCGATTCGGTCCCACCCGCCAGGGTTTCGACCTTTACGTGGGACGTGGAGAAAACAGAAACGATAAGCAGGTGACGGCGCTCACCGAGGCCGCCGTCACCTTCATAGATCGAAATCGGAGCCGGCCGTTTTTCCTTTTTCTTTCCCACTACACGGTTCATATTCCGCTTGAAGCCCCCCATGCTTTGGTAGACAAGTACCGCAGAAAGCTTGCAGCTGCTCCTTATCCGATGCACCCGGCGTACGCAGCCATGGTCGAGCACATGGATTGGAGTGTGGGACAAGTTCTCGCCGCCCTCAGCAGATGCGGACTTACCGAGAGAACTCTTGTTATATTTACCTCCGACAACGGCGGCCTTATCCGCATGTACACGGGGAAAGGGCCTGCGGTGACCTCAAATGCACCTTTGCGGTCTGAAAAAGGAAGCCTCTATGAAGGCGGAATCCGTGTGCCGCTTATAATCAAATACCCACCCCTTGTGCCCAGTGGATCAAAGTGCTCGGTTCCGGTTTCAAGCATTGACATTTTCCCGACCTGCCTCCAGGTGGCCGGAGCAAAGCTCCCAAAGGCTGTTGACGGCGTGAGCCTCGTTCCTCTACTGGGAGGGCGAAGCGCCCTGAAGCGCAAGGCTCTCTACTGGCATTATCCCCACTACCACCATACGTCGCCGTGCAGCGCCGTACGCAAAGAGAATTTCAAGCTTATTGAGTACTTTGAGGACGGGCACCTTGAGCTTTACGATCTTAGGAAGGATCTTTCCGAGAAACACAACCTGGTCCGAAGCCTGCCGCAAAGGGCTGAAGCCCTCAGAGCCGAGCTGCAAGAATGGCGCAGGGAAGTGGGTGCCGCACTG
>CAZGYL010000367.1:0-5571 GCA_964529985.1 uncultured Planctomycetia bacterium
TTCGACAAGCCAAAAACGGCTGCTGTCCGGGGTGAGAACTTCGTCTGCAAGCAACGCCGGAGCGTCCTCCCGCTCAATACCCCATTCGAACTTGGTATCGCACAAGATAACCCCGCGTTCGCGGGCATACTCGCTTGCTTTGCGGTAGACATCCAAACTCCTGTCCCGCAGCTCTTCCGCCCTCTCCTTGCCGACGATATCCACCACGTCACCGAACGTAATCTCTTCGTCATGGCCTTCGGTGGCTTTGGTCGAAGGAGTGAAGATCGGCTCCGGCAGGCGATCCGCTTCCTGAAGCCCCGGGGGCAGTTCAATGCCTGAAATACGGCCGGTCGCTTGATATGACTTGAGCCCTGAGCCCGCCAGATAGCCCCGAACCACGCATTCAACCGGAAAGATCTTCAGCTTCTTGACCAAAAGAGCGCGACCTTCCAGGAGGTCTTTGTGAGCCTGCACCTCAGGGGGCATTTCCTCGATTCTGTGGGTTATCAAATGGTTGGGAACTCCGAGCTTCTCCAGCCAAAAGACCGTAAGAGCCGTCAGGATTTTCCCCTTTTGAGGGACCCCCTCGGCCATTACCACATCAAAGGCGGATATTCTGTCGGTGGCGACAAAAAGCAGGGCATCTCCCAAATCGTACAGATCCCGCACTTTTCCTCGGCCGGCCAGGGTAAGGCCGGGAAGCTCTGAGCGCAAAAGTACCTCCACGGTCATACCTCCTTTCAGCTTTGCAGCGGGATGATGCCCCGAGCCCTCGGGAATGTAAAGTGCAGTCCGGGTGTCCGCGCCGCACGGACGGCCTCACGTACCTTGCGCACCCGGAATACTCAAACGGTGGCTGTGGCAAAGCGCACAGGCAAGGGCGTCGGCTGCGTCGGGAGGCCTGGGGACCTCCTCCAAGCGCAGGAGCCGGGCGACCATGGCCTGAACCTGAGACTTGTGCGCGCGTCCGTTTCCCGTAACAGCCGACTTAACTTCCGCAGGCGTGTAGCTGAAGGTGGGGACGCCCGCTTGAGTCGCTGCAAGAAGGCACACCCCTCGCGCCTCACCGACCCGCAGAGCGCTTTGAAAACTCTTGCCGTAGAAAACCTCTTCCAGCACTACTGCGTCCGGAGCAAGCTCCATTAACACCGAAAGGGTCCAGCGGTGGATCTCCGCAAGGCGCTTCCCTGCTTCGGTTGCGCGCACTCTAAGGACACCGAAATCCACAAGCGAAACCTTGGAGCCCCCGTGCCACCGAATCGCACCCCACCCGACGACCCGGGATCCAGGGTCGATCCCCAAGATCACAGGTGCTTTCTCTGTTTCACTCACGGTATGACTCCCGCTTTCGGAAAACAAGGCGCAGGGGCACCTCGGGGAACCCGAGCTCCTCCCTGATCCGATTGGCCAAGTAACGCCGGTAGTCCTGGGGAAAGGCCTCCGGATCGTTCACAAAGAAGACAAATGTGGGAGGAGTCACATCCGCCTGAGTCACAAAGTAAACTTTTCCCTGTTTCGTTCCTGTGCGCCGTGGTGAGGCCGCTTTAAGAAAATCAGCGATTTTCCTGTTCAGATCTCCGGTCCCGATCCGCCGCTGCGCCTGCTCGTGAAGCGAGAATGCGGTTTGGAGAGCTTCAACGACATTCATTCCCTCAAGCGCGGAGGCGCACACTATCGGAGCGAAAATCAAACCGGGCAGATGTCTATCCAGATACTGGCGGTATTTCTCGGGTGTCGCGTTCGTTCCGCGCGTAAGGTCCCATTTGTTAAGCACTATGACACAAGGTTTCGCTTCCTGGACGATCATTCCTCCCAGTTTCTTATCAAGGCGCGCGATGGGGCTTGTCGCATCGATCAGCAGCAAGGCCACGTCGCAACGCCTGACCGCTCCCAGAGTCCTGCTCTGGCTGTAGAACTCCACCGATCCTTCGATTTGACGGCGCTTGCGCAGTCCCGCAGTATCAATGACAAGAACTACACGGCCGTCCACCGTAACCTTCACGTCCACAGCGTCGCGCGTGGTCCCGGGCACCTCGCTTACAATCACCCGTTCCTCACCGGCAAGAGCGTTAAGGAAGGTTGACTTACCCACGTTGCGCCTTCCTACAAGCGCAACTTTGAGCTCCGGTTCGGCCGGTTTCTGCGCCGGCGGAAGGATCTCCGCAACCGCATCAAGAAGTGCTCCGATACCCAGGCGTTGCTGCGCGCTTACAAACAAAGGTTCTCCGAAACCGAGGGCTGCGAACTCATACGCTTGGGGTTCGAGCGAAGGAGCATCCACTTTGTTGGCGGCCAGAATCACAGGAACTTTCAGGGGTCTGAGCAGTTCCGCGACCACTTCGTCGTAAGGGTGAAGCCCCGTGCGCGCGTCTACAACGAAAATCACAACGTCGGCGGAGCGCACGGCGGTCTGAATCTGCTTCTCAATACGTTCCGAAAGATCTTCTCTGTCCACAACCCCCACTCCGCCCGTGTCGACAAGCTCGAATGCACGGTCGAAATCAGTAACCTCGACCGAGACCCGATCGCGCGTTACTCCGGGCGTATCGTCCACAATTGCAACCCGCCTGCCGCACAAGGCATTGAAAAGCGAAGATTTGCCGACGTTGGGCCGGCCTACGATTACAACACGCGGCAGCATCAGCTCCCCTCCTTCTCGTCCTCGCGTATTAAACCGCGGGACTTCAGGTGCACAAGCAGGCATGCTATGTCGGCGGGCCTTACTCCGGCTACACGACGGGCCTGCGCGATCGAAATCGGGCGCACGCGGCTGAGCTTCTCCCTCGCCTCCCGGCGCATCGTACGCACCGCATGGTAATCGAAGTCCAGAGGCAGTCGTTTCTTCTCCCAGCGCCGCATGCGCTCAACTTCCCGCTTCTGCCGCTCAATGTAACCGCTGTATTTTCCTTCGATCTCGATCTCCTGCAGCACCTCGGGATTCAAGCCTTCAAGTTCGGGGACGTGCTCCTGCAGATCTTTCAGGGTCACCTCCGGCCGTCTCAGCATACTCAAGGCATTGTTGCCGTATATCCAGCGCGATTTCAGAACCTCAAGTCCCCACGCCACCTGCCTGCGCTTCGACTCAACCTTCTCAGCAGCCTCAGGAGGAATCAAGCCCAAAGCCGCACCCCGGGCCATAAGGCGGAGGTCTGCATTGTCATGCCTCAGGAGCAACCGGTATTCGGCGCTCGAGGTGAACATCCGGTAAGGCTCGGTGGGAGAAAGCACGCAGAGGTCGTCCACGAGAACCCCCAGGTAGGCTTCGCCCCGGTCGAGCACAAAAGGCTCTTCTCCGCGCAAGGCAAGGACAGCGTTTATGCCGGCCAGAAGGCCCTGCCCGGCGGCCTCTTCATAGCCCGAAGTGCCGCACACTTGCCCTGCAAGATAAAGCCCGCGGATCGCTTTTGTCTCAAACGTCGGGCGGATTTGGATCGGCGGGAAAAAGTCATATTCAACCGCATAGCCCCACTGAAGGATCTCAGCCTGCTCGAGTCCCGGAATGGAGCGCACGATCTGAACCTGCACGTCCACAGGGAGGCTGGTAGAGATGCCGTTCGGATAGACCCTCAAACTTCTGCGTCCTTCAGGTTCAAGGTATACCTGGTGACGCGGGCGATCCGGGAATTTAACCACCTTGTCTTCGATGCTCGGACAATAGCGGGGCCCGATCCCTTCGATAACGCCGCTGTAAAGAGGTGACCTGTCAAGATTTTTTCTTATGACATCGTGAGTCTTCTCAGTCGTATACGTTATGTAACACGGAGTCTGCCTGCGCGTTATCTTCTCTGTGAAGTGGCTGAAAGCAGGCGGCGGCTCGTCACCCGGCTGCACCGCCAAGCCCTCATAGCGGATTGTCCGGGCGTTGAGCCTCGGCGGCGTTCCGGTCTTAAGCCTGCCGCGCTCCAAGCCCAGAGCCTGAAGGCAGTCGGAAAGCTCATCCGAGGGCTGCTCGCCTACTCTGCCGCCTCGTATCTGTTCGAACCCGCGGTGCATAAGACCCCGGAGAAACGTGCCGGCGGTGATAATCCCGGCTCTTGCAGGGATACGGGTGCCGTCAGCAAGGCGCACCGCAACCACTCTGTCGCGTTTAACTTCAACAGCCGTCACCTTTCCTTCTACAAGAGTAAGTCCCGGCTGTTTTCTGCAAACCCGCAGCTGAAAGCGGCGGTAGAGATCTGAATCCGCTTGGGCCCTAAGTGCCCTGACTGCAGGCCCTTTGCCCGTGTTAAGCACCCTGAACTGAATGCCGCAGGCGTCTATGGATTTGGCCATCTGCCCGCCGAGGGCATCTATTTCCCGCACGATCTGCCCTTTGGCGAGGCCTCCTATCGACGGGTTGCAGGACATTGCCCCGATCCGATCGAGCCTGAGCGTCACAAGGACGCACCTTGCCCCCATTCGAGAGGCCGCAAGGGCGGCCTCTATACCTGCGTGGCCTCCTCCTACAACCACTATGTCAACTTCGCTTCCAGCCGGTGGCATAACGAATTCCGCCAAACCTTGCTCCCTGTTTGAGTGCCGTCCGCGGGTGCATCGACTTTGCCCGTGCAAGCGGCGGTGCGCAGCCGCTTTTATTTGATTATTACCGCCCCGAGGGCGGTTGGGCACTTTCAGCGAGCTGTTCCAAGAGTTTAAAGAAATCCGGGAACGATTTCGTAACGACCTCGGGCTGAGATATCACAACGCCCGGCACGGTGAGACCGAGTACGGAAGCAGCCATCGCGATCCTGTGGTCCCCCCAGGGATCTATCACAGCGCCTGAGAGCTTCTTTCCGCCGTACACAACAAGGCCATCGTCCTTTTCTTCCACACGAGCGCCCAGCTTGCGCAGCTCGGAAGCCACACTACGGATCCGGTCGCTCTCTTTGATCCTGAGGTGAGGAACTCCGCGGATTTCGGTCTTGCCCTCGGCCAGTGCGGAAACAAAAGCCACGGTAGGCACGAGATCGGGCACATTGCGCGCGTCAAGAGAAATTCCGCGCAACGGACCGCCGCGCACGGTGAAGCTCTCGGGTTTCTTCTCCACCGAACAGCCCATCGAGGCCAGGATATCCACCATCGCGGTATCACCCTGGCGCGATTGCGTGCCCAGCCCTTCGACGGTTACTTCACCGCCTGTGACAGCCGCCGCTGCAAAGAAATAACCGGCGCTTGAAGCGTCGGGTTCAATCGGAAAGCGCTGTGCCTTATATCGTCCCGGCGCCACGCGAAAGCGAAGCGGGTCCTCAAAACAAACAACCCTGCAACCGAATGTTTCCATCACCTGCACCGTCAGGTCCAGGTAAGGCCGCGAGACGACAGGCTCAAGTACGCGGACCTCAACACCTTTCCGGCTTCCTGGAGCTGCAAGAAGAAGTGCAGTCACGTACTGGCTGCTCAGAGAGCCCTCGATTTCCACGCGGCCGCCCCTGAGTCGCCTGGGCTCAATGTGGACGGGCGGGTATCCGTCCTCGCAGGTGACCTTTGCACCCAAGCGGCAAAGAGCCCTGACAAGTGGGCCGATCGGACGCTTGCGCATCCGCGCGTCACCGTCAAGATCATAGGTCCCTTCAGCCACGGTAAGGACGCCGGTCAAGAATCTCATGGCGG
>CAZGYL010000368.1:0-5571 GCA_964529985.1 uncultured Planctomycetia bacterium
CGGATTGTCTGACCAGCTTAAAGAACTCAGTGAAGCTGTAACAAGCGGTGTTGTCGACAGGTTGGGCCAGCTTGCAAGTCGGGTGGAGGGTATCACCTCCGACGTAGGAGCTCTCAGCCGGAGTTTCGCGGGACTGCGCGATTTGGTCGGCCAGTTGGGCGAACGCAGCAGGCTTCTTGAGGAGCTCCAGGGGCAGGTGAAACAACTTGCCGCTCAAGTGGGCGAGACGCTGACCGGAGGAGCGGCTCTGAAGGAGCTCAGCGATGAATTGCGCACTCAAAATGAGCGTCTTGTTGCGTGGCTTGAGCGGCTCAGCGTACAAGCCGAGAGGCAGAGTAAGAGAACCGACGAAGAGCTCAACACCCTGAGAGAACTGCGTGAGGCTGTTGCAGCAATCGCCGCCGACAGGCAGGAACGCGCGGAACTTCGCGCGCGGCTGAATCGCGTGCGCAGCAATCTGGCTGCGGCTCTTCAGGAGGTGCGTGAGGTCGTCTTGCGAAGCCGCGTGGCCCGGACGCTTTTCCAGCCGCGGATCGAAGCGGCTTTGGAGCCGGCTCAAACCGCGCTCAACGAATTGGAAGCGCTCCTCAACTCCCTGTAAGGTGTTTGCGGGGGCAGCGTTCAATGCTTGCATTTCCAGGCATTGATGGAGGCCGCGGTCCCTGACTCTATTACAGCTCCCAATCGGGGATAAGCTCGGGGCCGTTTTCCCAGAGAATCGCCAGTTCGTTGAACGCGGCCCATTTTTTCCTCCTCGCGCGCAGGGCTGAGAGCTGTTTTCCCTCCGGCCACTTTCTTTCGGCAAGCAAATGATACAACTCAGGCCTCCTTCTTCCTGAAAGCCGGGCGCGGGGATCTTCAATTCCGGTCAGTTTACTCTCCAGCGCATCCCTGTCGTTCGGTACGGCTGCAGGCGGCTCAAAGGAGGTGCTTAAGACCAAATCCCGCCTGCCTGCACTTTGGGCCAAGGCGGCGCCGGAGCTGTCAATGAGCAAAGCACTTGAAGGGCTTGCAAAAAGCGTTGCAAAACCGAACTGCAAGGAACGCGCTGCGAGGATCAACTCGGGAATTGGCACCTTACTGGGGCACACCACGATTTCAGCGTTCAACCGTCCCAGGACGCACGCTGTTTCAGGGAATAGATAATCTTCACCGCAGGCGATTCCTATCAGGCCGAGTTTCGTTTCCACCACAAGAAGCTCTTCTCCGGGGCTTACCACCCAATCTTCACCGCAGGCCAGGTGGGTTTTCCGGTAATGCGCCAGTATTTTTCCACGCGGACTGAGCAGCACGACGGCGTTGTAAATCCTATTCTGATAATTTTCGTACAAAGAGAGGACCAGGTGCGCTTTATGCTTGCGGGCGATTCTCGCGGCGGCCTTAACCGTAGGCCCCGGAATCGGCTCGGCCAACCGCCTCGGTACGTTCGGCGAGTCAAGAAGTCTCCAGAAATGCCTGATTCCATGTATATCTTCGGGGAGGACCACAAGATCGGCTTTTGGAGCCGCCTTGGCGGCGAGATCCAGGACCTGCTCGGCGCGCTTGCGGGCCTGCTCCTGCGCGCAGGCGAAGGAAAATGAAGAGCTGAAAGGATCGCATTCCGGCGGGTTTTCAAATGAAGGCGGGCAAACAACCGCTCCTACGAAACTGCAAGCCATGGTGAACCTCGTACTCTGTAAAGGGGGCCGCAGCCTACAAACGTGTTGCGAGAGACTCAGCCGCCTCCTTCGGCCTCAGCGTACCCGGGCGCATGGTAGTCTCCAGGAGCACGGGTTGACAAGCTGAAAGAGGGGGAACTGCGGGCATATCGCCGTGTCGGAGGTGAAGGCGGCGCGAATACTCCGCTTAAGAAGACAACCCGGGCGGGCGATATCCAAGAAGGAAGGGCGAATCGGGACTGTTGACCCCGCCGGCTTTCTCCTCCTCCACCGGCTGGCGGGGTCTTTCTTTTAAAGTGCCTCGTGCAATAACTACCGTCCGGTTTCGGCTTTTTGCCGAAACCGGACTCGGGGCGCCTGGGCCCTGCGCCCAATGAGTGTGCGGGGGCGGCTGCGGGCGGTTTACAGCTGAGCTTCGTGAGGAATGGCCTGAGGTCCTGTTACGATCTTGATCTGATCAAAACCTACTCGCTGGAAAGGCTCTTCAAGCCAAGTGACCAGACCCAACTCGAACTTGTTGAGAAGACCCCGGTTGAAAGGCAACACACGGACGGTAAGCCCGTGCTGCCCTGTGGAGGAGCAGGTGATCGAGCCTTCGAAAACGTAGCGGCCGTCAGGGGTGCGCCCCTGACACCTCATGCCCGAGCTTATGTGGTCGACGATTTCACCTTCCGGGTTCAGGCGGCCGTGATAGAGCTCAACGCTGACATCTGCGGGAGTCAGATCTGCAAGTTCTACAACCGCTTTAACACTGTACCGATCTCCCACCTTATGCTGTGCGGCCTGATCGGTGGCAAGCGCCGTAATGCGCACTTTACTCCATGTGGCTCTGACCCTGTGTTTCCATGCGGCCAGCTTTCGGGCTTCAGCAAAGCGATCGGCGCTCAGCCAGTTCCATTGCAGTATAGCCGGCAGGTAAAACCTTTCGGTGTACTCCTCGACCATACGGTTTGTGTTGAACCGCGGGCAGAGGCACTGCATCGAAGCCTTCATCATTGCGATCCACTCGCGGGGCAGCCCGTCTTTCCCGCGCTTGTAAAAGGTAGGGATTACTTCGTTTTCCAAGATGTCGTAAAGCATGCGGCTTTCGACTTCGTCTTGGTAGGAGTGATCTTCATATTCCTCGCCTGATCCTATGGCCCAGCCCGTGTTGTAGCCGTTGTAGGTCTGATAGCCCTCACACCACCAGCCGTCCAGAATACTGAGGTTTATGCCTCCGTTGACCGCCACTTTCATGCCGCTCGTGCCGCTTGCCTCCATGGGCCTGCGCGGTGTGTTCAGCCACACATCGACGCCTTGCGTGAGATATCGGGCGATGTGCAGGTTGTAGTCTTCCAGGAAGACCATACGCTGCCTGAACTCGTGGCGGTTGGCCATTTGCACGACCATGCGGATCATCTCCTTACCTGCATGATCGTTCGGGTGGGCCTTGCCGGCGAAGATGATCTGAACCGGTCTCTGCGGATCGTTCAGAATGCGGGCGAGGCGTTCCGGGTCTTTCAAGATCAAGTAAGCTCGCTTGTACACGGCGAAACGCCTCGCAAAACCGATGGTCAGTATCTCCGGATCGAGGACTTCATCCGCTGCCTTGATCTTCGAGCGGTGAGCGCCGCGCTTCTCAAGCTGTTCTTTGAGCTTGCGCCGCGCAAAAGCTACCAATCGCTCGCGCAGGCGTTCGCGGCTGCGCCAAAGTTCAGACGGAGGGATGTTTTCGATACGCCGCCATACGCTCTGATTGACGGGATCGGCCAGCCATTCCGGCCCCACATACCTGTCGTACAACCGCGCGATTTCATCGGAGTACCAAGACCGAGTATGCACGCCGTTTGTGATATGAGTGATCGGCACCTCATCCTCGGGCACGCCCGGCCAGATATTGCGCCACATGCGGCGCGAAACGCGGCCGTGGAGCTCGCTTACCCCGTTTGCAAACGCGGTGAGGCGAAGCGCCAAAACCGTCATGCAGAACGGCTCGTTCGGGTTGGAAGGATCCTGCCTTCCGAGGGCCAGGAACTGGTCCATGGTAAGCCCGAGTTCGTTGACGTACTTGCCGAAATAGCGCCCGATCAATTCAGGAGGAAACATGTCGTTTCCGGCGGGCACAGGCGTGTGTGTGGTAAAAACCGTGGTAGCCGCTACCGCCTCCCGCGCTTCCTCAAAGGAAAGCCCGTACTTGACCCGCAGCTGGCGGATCCGCTCAAGAGCAAGGAAAGCGGAATGCCCTTCATTCATATGGCATACTGTGGGTTCAATGCCCAGTTTGGCCAGCATGCGGATTCCCCCGAGCCCGAGGACCATTTCCTGGCGGATCCGCATTTCAAGATCTCCGCCGTAAAGCGTGGCGGTCACTTCGCGGTCGCGCGGATCGTTTTGTTCAAGGCTCATGTCAAGCAGATACAGAGGCACGCGCCCCACTTGAACTTTCCATACGCGGGCAAAGGCGGGGTGTTTGCCGCCGAAGTCCACGTCGACAAGGAGCGGCTTGCCTTGCTCGTCGGTGACTTCGGTGATCGGCATGTTGTAAAAGTCGTTGACATCGAAAGCTTCCTGCTGCCACCCGTCCCGATTCAGGTACTGGCGGAAATACCCCTGGCGATATAGGAGGCTCACGCCGGTTACAGGAAGTCCCAATTCACTTGTGGACTTCAGGTGATCACCGGCAAGAACTCCCAGACCGCCTGCGTAAATAGGGAGGCACTCGTGAATACCGAACTCAAGCGAAAAGTAGGCTATCTGGTTGCCCAGCCCGCTGCCGTGCACCTTGTCGTACCACGTCGTGTAAGCCATGTACTTGCGGAGGTCCTCGGTCACGCGGTCCATGTGACTGAGGAAGCCGTCATCTGCAAGCAGGCGCTGCAGCGTGGCTTGGCTTACGAGCCCGATCATCTTGACCGGATTGCCGTCGGTCTTCTCCCACAAGTCCCGGTCAAGCCTTTGGAAAAGCGCTATCGCCTCGGGGTTCCATGTCCACCACAGGTTGTAGGCGATTTCCAGGAGCGGCTTGAGGCGCTCCGGAAGATTCGGCATGATTACGAACTTTTCTATAGCCTTCATTGCGTGCTCCTCGCAGGTGTGTTTCTCACCGTTTCTCAAGCCTACTGGTACTATCGGCAGGGGGGCGAAGCGGTCCTACCGCCTGCAGCACCCCCCGGTGCCCGCACGCCGCCTGTACGGCGGCGGCCTCTTGCCGATAGTGCGGCGTTCGTCCTACAGAACATACGACAGGAAAGGGCCGTGCTGAAGTACCGGCTAGGGTAAAGAAGGCTCAAGGAGCCGCGCGAAAAAAGCCTTGCAGGCGCGAAAGCGGCCTGTAAAATGAGTTTATCCCGCGTTCCTGCCGCAAGTGGAGGAGAGGTATGCTCTTCATACCGGATGAGGTTCTGAACAGTTTCGGAGATGTGTTGCTGCTCAGGGATCCCCGCGGCCGTTCCATATTCAGATCCATACACCGCGTACGAATGAAAGGTCCCGACGGCCGTTCCCACCGCTGGGGGCTCGGTGTTACCGGACCATTCGTCCTCCACCAGGTTTACACCATTTCGCGCGATCAGGGAGTGACTTTTGTTGAGGCCACCGGAGATGAGAACCCGATTCACCGCGAAGGCGATATAGTGCCGGGAGCTATGACCGCGGCACGGGCCGTATCTCTTCTGGAAGCGCTTTTCCCTTGTCTGGGAATCCGGCACTTTAAGATGAAGTTCATTTCCATTGCCAGATACGGAGTTCCCAGCCGGCAGCAATTGGCTGTATCGCTTGAAGGCGATCGAATGTCGATTCGGGTCCGTATCGAGCAAGCGGGAAAGGAAGTGGCGCAGGGGAGGATATCAGGGAAACTCCACCCGGCGGTCAGGCGCCCTAATGTCGGGAAGTGGCGGGTCAACAAGGAAGAGCTCAGGAGAGTCCAGGATTACTT
>CAZGYL010000369.1:0-5569 GCA_964529985.1 uncultured Planctomycetia bacterium
GCAGAAGGGCGGCATAGAATGCGGGCCGGCTGATTGGGGACTGCGTCGCCGCTCCTCGACAACCGGCTCCGTAAGGTTGCCTGCGTCGCGGCTCCTTGCCTCGCACCAAAATCTCTCCGCCATCCGCTCCCGTATTTATTGGATGAGGCACTTATGGGGTCCTATGGCTTGCGGGGGCGAATTGTAGGAACGGGAAAGTCGTTTCTTGATGAGGCACTAGATGCGCCCACCTCGGGGTTCGGCGGCCCGGCGGACATCCCCGCAGAATCACACCGCGCCGAACTCAGGTGCCTGCAAGCCGCTTGACCGCAATCGTCACAGGCCTGCCGTTAAGCTCCCAGGCCTTTCCTCCCGGAATTTCACCGTCAGCGGGCTCAAGCCGATCCGCCAGGATCTCACCCGCAACGTACTCCCGGTGTCGCTCCACCGCTTCCGTTACCTCGGCCGGACCGCTGAAAGTAACAGCAATCCGGTCTGTAATCTCAAAGCCCGCCTCCTTGCGCATGTTCTGCACCTTGTTGACGAATTCCCGCGCCAGGCCCTCGGCGACAAGCTCGGGGGTAAGTTGAGTGTCGAGGGCGACGGTCAAAGTCCCCTCGTTCTCAACCACAAGGCCGGGCTTTTGATGGCGCCTGATCGAAACATCATCCGGGCCGATCTCAACCCGCCCGCCGTCCGCTTCGACCATCACGCTGCGACCTGCAAGAAGCTCTTTTATCTCTCTGATGCCGAAAGAAGCGATCTTCGGGGCCACCTGCTTTACGAGTTTGCCCAGCCGGGGGCCCAAAGTCTTAAAATTCGCTTTTGCGGAGAAATCGACAAGCTCTTCCTCGTCTCCGCTTACATGTACTTCTTTGACGTTCAGCTCGCCCTGCAGAATGGGCGCGAAGCGCTCAAGCACCTTCCTTTCCTCGGGATCGGGACTTACCAAGAGCACGGCGGGCAGAGGCTGCCTTATCTTCAGCTTGTGCTTGGCCCGCAAAGCCCTACCCATGCTTGCAGCCCTTATAACCAGACTCATAGCCTCGCAAAGCTGAGGATCTTCGTATTTTTCTTCGGGCTGAGGAAAGTCGGTCAGGTGAACCGAGACAGGCTCCTTTTCGGTTCTCAGAGTCAGGTAAATCTTCTCGGCGGTAAAAGGTACAAACGGAGCGATGATTTGACTTACCTCCTTAAGGACCCGATAGAGTGTGGAATAAGCGCTGAGCTTATCCTCGTCTTCCTGGGTCTTCCAGAAGCGCCGCCGCGACCGCCTGATGTACCAGTTGGTCAGATTCTCAAGAAACGCGACAATAGGCTCTATCGCCCCTTGCAGGTCATAGGCCTCCATGGCTCCTATCACCTGTTTCTTGAGCCCCTGGAGGTTCGCCATGACCCACCTGTCCAATTCGCTCTTGGGCTCGCTGGCTTTCTCCGGGCCCCAACCGTCAATATTCGCGTAGCTTACAAAGAAGCACAGCGCGTTCCAAAGCGGGAGCAGTATGGTCCTGAGTTTCTCCTGAACGCCTCTCTCGGAAAACCTGAGGTCTTCCGCTTTCACAAGGGGGGAGTGAAGCAGGTAGAGCCTCAACGCATCGGCGCCGTATGTATTCAGGATGTAAACCGGCTCCGGGTAGTTCTTCAGGCGCTTGGACATCTTCTGGCCGTTTTCAGCCAGTACCAAGCCGTTTACGATGACGTTCTTAAAGGGCGCGCGATTGAAAAGACAAGTCCCCAGGACCACCAGCGTATAAAACCAGCCTCGGGTCTGATCGAGACCCTCGGCGATGAAATCGGCCGGAAAGTTCGCTTCGAACCATTCCTTGTTCTCAAACGGATAGTGTTTCTGGGCATACGGCATTGCGCCGCTTTCAAACCAGCAATCCAGTACTTCGGGCACCCGCTTCATGGGCCTTCCGCAGCTGGGGCCCGGTACTGTGACAGGATCTACAAAGTGCTTGTGAATGTCGGTGAACGTGTGCCCGCTGAGATTTTCAAGTTCCTTCACCGAGCCGATACAGCGCAGAGCTCCGCAGGAACAACGCCAGATCGGAAGCGGGGTTCCCCAATACCGGTTGCGCGAAATCGCCCAGTCCCGGGCTCCTTCAAGCCACTTCCCGAATCTGCCTTCCTTTATATGTGCCGGCACCCAATTTATGCGGCGGTTGGCCTCGATCATGGCCTGTTTGACAGGCCCGATCTTGAGAAACCAAGTTGCAATGGCCTTGAAAATCAATGCCGAATCGCATCGCCAGCAGTGAGGGTAGTTATGGCGGATACGCTCGCGCTCAACCAGCTTCCCCTCCTGCTTCAGGCGCTCCATTATGCTGTCGTCGGCTTCCTTGACGAACTTCCCGCAGTAGTCCGGAACCTCCTCGGTGAATCGGCCTTCCGCGTCCACAGGGCATACAACCGGGATCCCTTCAGCAAGCGCCAAGTCATGATCCACTTCACCGAATCCCGGAGCTACATGGACGATTCCGGTTCCCTCGTCAGTAGCAACGAAATCGGCCTCATAAACCTTGAAAGCCCCCTTATCCTTCAGGTGGGCAAAGTAGGGGAAAAGCGGCTCATAGCGTGCTCCACGGAGAGCGCTTCCCGGCATGCGTTCGACGATTTCGTACCCCTCCGGGTCAGGGTAGTAACGCTCGAGCCGCGGCAGCGCCAGGATGTAAAAGCTTCCCGAGGCCTTCTCTCGCAGCTTCACATATTCGATATCCGGCCCGACCGCCAAAGCCATATTTGAGGGCAACGTCCAGGGGGTGGTGGTCCAGGCGAGGAAAAAGGTGCCTTCTTCTTCAAGGGACCGGAAACGTACGGTCAAGGCCGGGTCTTCAACTTCAACGTAATTTTGCTGGACTTCGAAATTGGACAGAGGGGTCGCGCAACGCGGGCAGTAGGGCATGCTCTTGGTGCCTTCATAAATCAGCCCCTTGTCCCATACCGTGCGGAACACCCACCAAATCGATTCCATATAAGGCAAATCCATGGTGCGGTAGGCGTTATCGAAATCGACCCACCGCCCGATCCGATCGACGATCTCCCTCCACTTCTCTGTGTACCGGAGCACAATGCTGCGACAGGCTTCGTTGAATTTCGCGATTCCGTATTCCTCTATCTGCCGCTTCCCTGAGATCTTCAGGGTTTGTTCCATTTCATATTCGACCGGCAGGCCGTGGCAGTCCCAGCCGAAGCGGCGCTCAACATGCTTGCCGCGCATAGTCTGGTAGCGCGGAATCACGTCCTTAATGGTTCCTGCAAGCAGGTGCCCGTAGTGGGGCAGCCCGGTTGCAAACGGAGGGCCGTCGTAAAACACGTACTCGGGACAACCCTGGCGCTGCTTGAGGGATCGCTCGAAGATACGTTCCCGCCGCCAAAAACGGAGGACTTCCTCCTCCATGGCGGGAAAGGACGCTTTGGTGGAAACGGGGGGAAACATACTTCTCCTTCTCCCGCTCTGCTGGACTGCTCCTCTCCGAGTTAGCCTCTACCGGCCCGGCCGCTCGATCCACGGGCCGGAGCCCTAAGAAGAAATCGGCTCAAAACAGCATGAGGCCGGAGCCGTAACTGTCCCACAATAATGCACAAGTGAAGGAGGGTCAAATCGACCGGGGGTGCAGATCGGCAAGCTGTTGGTAGAGGCCCTCGATTTGAGCCGCAACCTCGGCCCATGTAGGCAGTGACGTGCCCAGAGAAGCCTCAGGCGAGCCTCGACGCGAAGAAGCAAGCTCTTCAGCGAGACGATCCCGCAGAGCGTCGACCGCACCGGGGGGCACGAGACTTACCAAGTCGGGCGCAACGCTTGCAGCTTCCCGAACCGAGAGCAGATCGCTTGCTATAACAGGAAGCCCGTACGACAGGGCCTCAAGGAGAACAAGCGGATTGCCTTCAAGCAAAGAGGGCAGCACAAAGGCCGCCGCGTTGCTGAAAAGCTCCTCAATCGCCTCACCGGTGACCACACCCGCAAGAACCACGCGGCGGTCCCGGGACGCTTCTTCCTGGATCCTCCGAGTGAAGCCGGGGTCGTGCTCAGGCCCTGCCAAGAGCAGCTTCACCTCCCCCGGAACCTGCCTGAAAGCTGCAAGGAGCTTGTCCACCCCCTTCTCCGGTACAAAGCGGCCCACCCACAAGAAATAGCGCCCGGGCTCCAGTGAGAAACGGGCGAGTGCCGGCCCGGGGGGCCTCCGAACCGCCTTTTCTACAGCGTTGGGTATGAAGAGCGCTTCCCGGGCGTACTGCTCTCTTACGTAACGCACAAGGTCGGTTGAGACCGCTGTTATGCGGTCCGCGCACCTAACCGCTACCTGCTCCAGGATCCGTATCAAACGCTGCGCGCGCGGCGTCCATTTGTCCCGCTTCCAATCTAAGGCGTGAAACGTTAAGACACACGGCGTGCGAGGTTCAACAAGCTTCACGAACCACGCGGCGCTGCCCGGCCCGATACCGTGAAAGTGCACGACGTCGAACCGACCGGCACTGCGCAGGGCGCACAGAACGGAATGCAACAAAGCGTCGAGGTGCTTGGTGGGAATCGTTGGAACGGTAACGGCGCGCACCACCGGAAAAGGCTTGATCCCGGCTCTACGCACTTCCCTTTGATACCACCGCCTGGCAAAAACGACCACGCTGTGCCCCATGCGGGCAAGCTCTTCGGCCGTGCGCGCCACATGTCGCTCCACTCCACCCCATGAAGCTGGATATCCTTTTTGTCCGATCAGAGCGATCTGAAGGGAACGCCCCGCCCGGGAAGAACAACCCGGGGGGCTTTCACCACGCTCCCCGGGCGAAGAGGACCGCGGGAATGGTCCGCAAGAGGATCGCTGCATCCTGCCATAAACTCCACGAATCAATGTAGGCCAGGTCCATTCGCACCCACTCCTCGAACGGAATGTCGCTCCTGCCGCAAGCCTGCCACGTACAAGTCATGCCCGGCGGCACGCTGAGGCGCCGCTTCTGCCACGGCTCGTAGCGCGCTACCTCCTCAGGCAAGGCCGGGCGGGGGCCTACCAATGACATATCGCCTTTGAGCACATTGAAGAGTTGTGGGAGTTCGTCAAGGGAAAAGAAGCGCAAGAAACGGCCCAGCTTGGTTACGCGGGGGTCACGCCGCATCTTGAACACCGGCCCGGGTACCTCGCTCCGCTGTTGAAGAAGCGGCCTGAGAGATTCGGCGTTCCGAACCATCGTCCGAAACTTAAACAGTGTAAACAAGGTGCCGCCTTTCCCCATACGGATCTGCCTGAATATGACAGGCGGGCCGTCGATAAGATAAACAGCTGCGGCGACCACCAGGAGAATCGGCGAAAGAAGAAACAAGAGAAACGTTACGGCCGCCAGGTCAAAGACGCGCTTTGCAAGGAGCTTTCCCGGGCTCAGCGGACATGAAACAGCCTCCCGAAGCCCTGCGGGAGGTTCTGCCGCGGTTTTTATTCGGACGGAAGTGCGCAGTTGTCCTTGCACGCCCTTTGCCTCCGGTTGCCGGATCGGTGCTTCGGTAGCAGGAGTTGTTATCCCTTCTTTTCATTCTACCGGCTGCAGAGGCCGCAGGCGCGCACCGACTGTAACAGATCGACTACGGATCGACTTATAG
>CAZGYL010000370.1:0-5539 GCA_964529985.1 uncultured Planctomycetia bacterium
GATCGAATCCGGCCTTGCGTTCCTCGGATTGGGGGATCCGACCGCTCCAAGTTGGGGCGAGCTTCTCACAATGGGCCGGACGGTCAAGCGGGACTGGTTGATACTTTCTCCCGGTATCGCGATATTCTTGGTCGTGCTTCTTTTCAACCTGGTGGGTGAGGGGCTTCGCGATGCCCTCGATCCTCGATTGCGGGCTTGACATGGAAACGCTGCTGAGCGTTGAAAACCTCAAGACTTATTTCTTCACCGACGAAGGGGTTGTGCGTGCTGTAGATGGAGTGAGTTGGTCTTTGGGCCGCGGTGAGGTGTTGGGGCTTGTGGGGGAGTCGGGTTGCGGAAAATCGGTTACGGCCCTCTCGATAGTAGGCCTGCTTCCCAAGCCGCAGGGAAGGATCGTAGAGGGGCGGATCCGATTCGACGGTCTTGACCTTTGCAGGCTCAGAGGCAAAGAGTGGCGGGCGGTGAGGGGCGAGAGAATCAGCATGGTTTTTCAGGAGCCCATGACAAGCCTCAACCCCGTTTACCGGGTGGGGGATCAGATCGTCGAAGCGCTTCTCGTTCACCGCGATATGGAGGAAGAGGAGGCTGAAGAACGTGCGGTCGACATGCTAACGCGTGTGGGGATCCCTTCGCCTGAAGAAGCCTTCGACCGCTATCCTCATGAACTTTCAGGGGGTATGCGCCAGCGTGTCATGATAGCTATGGCCCTTATCTGCAACCCGGATCTTATCATCTGCGACGAGCCGACGACTGCTTTGGACGTCACGATTCAGGCGCAGATCCTGGACCTCCTTGTAGAGCTGCAACAGGAGTTCGGAATGTCCGTGCTCCTCATCACCCACAATTTGGGCGTCGTGGCTCAAATAGCACACCGCGTGGCCGTCATGTATGCGGGAAAGATCGTTGAAAGCGCACCGCTTCGGGAACTTTTCCGCAAACCCGCCCACCCGTACACCGTAGGATTGCTGCGGTCCATTCCGGATCTCAACGTCGGGAAAAAATATCTTGAAGCCATTCCGGGTAATGTCCCCAGTCCGCTTGCATGGCCGTCGGGCTGCAGGTTCCACCCGCGCTGCGAGCGGGCGTCGGAGATCTGCCGCAGCCGGGAGCCGCCTTTGGAGACGATCGGAGAGAACCACCAATGCGCTTGCTGGCACAAGGCGTAGACGCCTCAAAGCCCTCTGAAGCTCCACCTGCCGTGCCGCAGGGTGTAGCCGCTCGGTTCGGCCCCGGGTGGCGGGAGGGGGCCAAATCACTTTTGGTTATACGTAATCTGAAAAAACATTTTCCCGTGCGCAAGGGCGTTTTTGGCAAAGCTTACGCTTGGGTGCGTGCGGTCGACGGCGTGAGTTTGACACTCGATCGGGGTGAGACGCTGGGACTTGTGGGTGAATCAGGCTCCGGGAAAAGTACACTGGGGCGCTGTGCACTGCGGCTGATTGAGCCCACCTCGGGGGAAATATTCTTCGACGGTCAGCCTCTTTGTAAGCTCAAAGGCGGGGAATTGCGGGCGCTCCGACCGCGCATGCAGATCGTTTTCCAAGATCCTTACGCTTCGCTTAACCCGCGGCGTATGGTGGCGGACATCGTGGGCGAAGCGCTTGTGGAACACGGCCGCGTAAGTCGAAAAGAGCTGAACGACAAGGTGCGCGCGGTCTTAAGCCGTGTAGGACTTTCACCCGATCATGTCGACCGCTACCCGCACGAGTTTTCAGGCGGGCAGCGCCAGCGCATTTCCATAGCACGTGCGATAGCGCTCGAACCTGATCTTGTTATATGCGACGAGCCGGTTTCAGCTCTGGATGTGTCCATTCAGGCTCAGGTGATAAATCTTCTGGTGCGCCTCCAAGAGGAACTGGGCCTTGCCTACCTCTTCATTGCGCACGATCTTTCGGTTGTAAGGCACGTTTCACACCGCGTGGCTGTAATGTATCTGGGCAGAATCGTTGAGCACGCAACCAGAGACCGGCTTTTCAGTGATCCGCGGCACCCTTACACAAAGTGCCTGCTTGCGGCCGTACCTAAGCCCGATCCGGACGCACGGTCTAAGGCGGTTCCGCTCGGAGGGACGATTCCTTCACCGCTTGAGCCGCCCGGCGGCTGTCCGTTTCACCCGCGCTGCCCTGAAGCCAAACCTGTATGCTCCAAAGAGCCTCCGCCTGTGAATGATCACGGTGGGGGGCATTTCAGTGTATGCCATTTCACATGAAAAGCCTCCCTGAGCCTGCGTAGCTTCACAAACTAACGCCGTTGCGCCGTTCGGCCTGTGGAATTATGCTATATGACCGTGCGTAATTCATGGACGCCCCTCCGCTGCTGGGTGCCCGCAGTAGCGGGCGCATCCCCCCTTTTCTCCCAAAAAGGGGGGGACGGGAGGGGGGGATTTCAAGAGACAGCCGGAAGCCGAGCTGTCCGAGTTCACCTGAACCTTTTCGACTCTTGTCTGAGAGGCGCTGGGGCGAAACCTTACGTACCACATAGGTCTTTCGCAGTCTTGACCACGAACGAGAACAAGATTCTACGAATCATGCACGTCTATATAGCTTTATTGTCACGGCTTTTGTGCTGTGAAGTTGACTCGATGCGGCTTTTAGCAGCTTGAAAGGAGCGTTAGCTATGCGCAGACACCACGAAGCTGAGAAGAAAAGAAAAACCTCCAGGCGTCGGTTTCTTGCAGCAGGGGCGGGTGCAGCGGGATTCGTCGCGGTTCCCCGTCACGTGCTCGGGGGCGCGGGCTTCAAAGCGCCCAGCGATACGCTGAATATCGCAGGCGTAGGTGTCGGCGGGAAAGGGTACTCTGATCTGCAAAGTGTTCGAAGCGAAAACATCGTTGCCATTTGCGATGTGGATTGGCGGCTTGCCGCGCGGGCGTTCCGCACGTGGCCGAAGGCCAAGCGCTGGAAAGATTACAGGCGAATGCTTGATAAGCAAAAGGAAATAGATGCTGTAATCGTTGCTACGGCCGATCACACGCACGCGTGCATCTCCATGGAAGCGATCCGCCGCGGAAAGCACGTTTACACCCAAAAGCCTCTTACGAAAACGGTCTATGAGGCGCGGAAACTGACCGAAGCCGCAAGAGAGCATAAGGTCGCAACGCAGATGGGAAACCAAGGACAGGCGTCCGAGCGCACGCGGCGCATATGCGAAACCATTTGGGACGGTGCCATCGGAAAGGTATACGAGGTCCATGTTTGGACCGATCGGCCGCTCCGGGGCCTCTTGAATATTTACTGGCCGCAAGGAGTGCGCGAACGTCCCAAAGACAGGTCTCCTGTGCCCAAAGAGCTTGACTGGGATCTCTGGCTCGGCCCTGCGCCCGAGCGGCCTTACCACCCGGCGTACCATCCTTTCAAGTGGCGCGGGTGGCTGGACTTCGGAACGGGCGCGCTCGGAGATATCGGTTGCCATGTTTTTGATCCTATCTTTCGTGCATTGAAACTGGGTGCTCCCGAATGGGTGCAGGCAAGCTCCACTCTTCCGAACCGGGAAACCTATCCCTGGGCTTCAATGGTTACATACAGGTTTCCCGCAAGGGGCGATCTGCCGCCTGTGAAGCTGGTTTGGTACGACGGCGGGCTTAGGCCGCCTCGGCCGGAGGAGCTTGAGGAAGGGGTTGAGATGGGAGCCAACGGCACGCTCTACATCGGTGATAAGGGCAAGATGCTCAACGACCGCCTGATCCCTGAAAAGCGCCAGCGTGAATACGGCAGCCCTCCGCGGATTCTGCCGCGCTCACCCGGACACTACAAGGAGTGGATCCTGCATTGCAAAGGCGGAAAACCGGGAGGCTCGAATTTCAACTGGGCGGGACCGCTTACAGAGGCGGTGCTTCTGGGAGACGTGGCACTTCAGCTGGAGCTTCGGGCCAAGCTTACCCGGCATAAACTTTACTGGGACCCTAAAGCTTTCAAATTCACCAATCTGCCCGAAGCAAACAAGTTTCTGCACCGCGAGTATCGTAAGGGCTGGACACTCTGAGCTGCGCTTCGGAGAGGACTGCGGCCTCAGTGCGCTTCAGCGTGCTGAGGCCGTTGGTCTTATTGAGCGCAGAGGTAGACAGCGGTAGTAGCACTCAAGGGTGAGAGCTGCAATGGCAGTTGTATAAACTCTGCCTCCTTGTTGCCCCCAGCGCGTTGCGATATCCCAGCTTCCCGCGTAGGGTCCGTCGCTGCGCTGTAAAGCGGGAAGGATCTTGCGGATCCCGGCGTTCCACTGCCGCCAAGCTTCCCCACCCACCGCATAGAGGGCGAGGGTTCCTTGATACCAAAAGTAAAGATCTGGTGTGGCAAGCTCTCCCCACGGAGGGCGGTGCTTAAGAAGAAAGTCTACTGATTCGCGTACAGAGGCGCTCTTCGGATCCGCCCCCAAAAGCAACGACAGGTAGAGCCCTTCGGCTGTGGCTGCAGCTGAAGGAGCGTCCTTGGGCTGATAGGCGTAGAGCCCTCCATACTTCCCGCTTCTGACTCGATCGAGCCAGCTTTGCACTCCCCGGTACACTTCGGAAGGAACGTGCACGCCGGCAAGTTCGGCTTTAAGAAGTGCAGCCGCCTGCCACGCTGTGACGCTTGTGTCGCTGCCGTTGCGTACTTCGTAGCGCCAGCCGGCTCCCGGTTGGCGGGCTTTCAGAGCAAAGTTCACAGCCTTGCGGATCGGATCTTCAAGACGCGGGTCGCCTGTTGCAAGATAAGCTTCGCAAAGAGCCGTTGTCGCTATGGCATGGCTGTACATTTGGCCGCCTTGGCGTAGATCCCCATCCGCTTTTTGGCCTCCCAACAGGAAAGAAATCCCGCGGTCCAACACGGCGGCATAGCGGCTCGGCGCACCTTGGCGCCCTTGCTGCTCCAGGTGCGTGTAACCGGCGCCGAGAAAAGCCAACAGGGCAAGCCCCGTAACCCCTACGTCTTCGTTGCTGCGCGAGCCCCCTCCCATGGCGCGTACGCCATGCTCTTCATAAAAGCGCCAATAAGAGTCTACGTCCCAGCGGCCGTCCGGACTTTGGTGGCTTCGGAGCCACTGCAAAGCGCGCTGAACCGCTTTTTCGGTCTGCGTGTTGCCGCCCAAGTGCTCAAGCACAGCTTGTCTTCGGAAAAGCTTACGCAGGCGGATCAAAGTCTGAGGCGGAAGACCGCTCCGGGCGGAAGCCCC
This sequence comes from uncultured Planctomycetia bacterium, assembly GCA_964529985.1. GTDB lineage: Bacteria > Planctomycetota > UBA8108 > UBA8890 > UBA8898 > CAZGYL01. Next base: position 5,149 of record CAZGYL010000370.1, read on the forward strand.
TTGAGCGAGGACAGCCTCAGCAGGGCCTCTTCCTCCCAAGGCAAACGTGCGCACCGAGTCGGAGTCCTTCACCCTGCCTGCAAGTGGCAGAGGCTCACCGGGCTTTGAAACAGGCCCTATTTTGAGGCCTTCCGAAGCAACAGGTTCTACTGCAGCCCCCTCCGAGGCCCGGAGTCCTGGTGAAGGAGGCGCGGCCGGTGTGGGCGGTGGCGGAGGAGCTGTCCGCTCAAGCTTGAAGGCCTGCGGTCTGAACTTGCTTTTTCTGCTTACCGGTTTTACCGCCCTGGGCGCCGGCGCTTTCGCCGATATGCTTTGAGGCACCTCAGGGGGTGTTATGGGGCTTGCCGGTAAGGCCGGCGCTTCAAACGCAGGTTTTTCTTCTCCAAGGGCT